>DASTET010001100.1:0-13833 GCA_035709445.1 Blastocatellia bacterium
AAGACCCGAAACTCGGCCGGGCGCTTCAGGACAAGACCGTAAGCGCCTACCAGCCGATGCCGCCGCTGCTCAGCCTCGGGACCAAGAGCGAGCGTATGGTCGGGGTCGGTCTCATACCTAAAGACGGATCATTGCCGCACGAGATAGTCGGAGTCAATATGATTCGGCAGACAGTGACGCGCTATAAGACGCTCGCCCCCGATACGGCGATGGCGTCTCCCACGCAATGCGGCCCGCCAAGCGCCGGACAGGGGAGCGTGCCGCGCGGCACAGCGGGACAGTTCCTCGTCCAGATAATTCGCGAGGGCGTGGTCCTGTGGCAATTCACCGTCATAAGGCCGTCGGCCTCTTCGGGGACGCGGGGGTCGAGCATAGAGCTGCGCGACATCGATTATCGCGGCAAACGGGTGCTTCGCCGCGCGCACACGCCCATACTCAACGTGCATTATGAGAGAAACGCGTGCGGCCCATTTAGAGACTGGTCCTATCAGGAAGACAGATTTATGGCGAACGGGACCGACGCCGCTCCCGGCATCCGCATAACCACCACGCCTCCGACCACTATAATGGATACAAACACCGATTTCGGCAATTTCCTCGGCGTCGCCGTTTACGATAACCGCTCCGAGGTCACGCTTGTGACGGAGAAATCCGCGGGCTGGTATCGCTACTTGAGCGAGTTCACTTTTCAGGATAACGGGGTTATACGCCCGCGTTACGCCTTCGGGGCGACTACGAGCAGTTGCGTTTGCGCCCCTCATGTTCATCACGCTTACTTCAGGTTCGATTTCGATATACGCACGCCGGAGAACAATGTCGTCTTCGAGAACGGAAAAGGGACGATAAGTCAGATCGCGCTCGAAGACATGCGCTCGCGCCTCTACGGGACGAGCCACCTCTGGACCATTCAAAACTCAGTCACCGGCGAAGCGGTCACGATAAGACCGGGGCCGAGAGACGGCAACTGGGACAAGTACGGGCGCGGTGATATATGGGTGCTTCAATTCAAGTCCAACGAGCTTGATGACGGGGTAACCTGTGTGTCGGGCTGCGATACCCGCATACAGATACACAATTTTATAAACGGCGAGTCGGTTGCCAACCAGGATATCGTCGTCTGGTATGGGGTGCACTCTCTGCATAACGAGAACGACACCAACACGATGACCGGCCCGCTTGTCGTCGGGCCTGATCTAATACTGGAAAAATTCTGATTCGCAGCCGACCCGAGTCATCGTAAACTGGAGGCAGCAGGCGATTGATCACGAATGTTGATCATTTCCTGCTGCCTTCTTACATTGAAGGTATAATGTTTCGATCATGGGTAGAATAATCGATCGTGAATCGCTTCTTGCCGAACGCGATCTCATCAGGCGCAAAGGCAAGCGACTGGTCTTCACAAACGGTTGCTTCGACCTGCTTCATCCTGGCCACGTCCGTTACCTGCGCCAGGCGCGAGAGCTTGGCGATGCGCTGGTCGTCGCCCTCAACAGCGACCGCTCGGTTCGCAAGATCAAAGGCGAGGGCCGCCCCATTCTAGATCAGCAAGAGAGGGCCGAGGTTATGGCCGCGCTCGAATCGGTCGACTACGTCGTCATCTTCGATGATGAGACGCCGCGCGACCTCATTGCGAGCCTGCTGCCGGACGTGCTGGTGAAAGGGGGCGATTGGCCGGTCGATCAGATCGTCGGGAGCGAAGAGGTTCGCCGGGCGGGCGGCCAGGTCTTCTCGCTGCCCTACCTGGAAGGCTCATCGACTACCCGCATCATTGAAAGAATCCGTAAACAGTCTGGCTCTTAGAGTCTAGCGAGTCTGGCGAGTCTAGCGCGTCCCGCTCGTGACGGTGTTGATTACTTTGAATTACCCGATTCAAGCGATGTCTGACTTGAAAGCGACTCGCCAGACTCGCCAGACTCGCTAGACTCGCTAGACTGTGTTTGACTCGCTAGACTAAAGTGGAGTGATGAAACACATCATAGTCGGGACCGCGGGCCACATCGATCACGGCAAGACTGCGCTCGTCAAAGCGCTCACCGGAGTAGATGCTGACAGGCTCAAGGAAGAGAAGCAGCGCGGGATCACAATCGACATAGGATTTGCCGATCTGGCCATCGGCGAATATCAGTTCGGGTTCGTCGACGTGCCCGGCCACGAGCGGTTCGTCAAGAACATGCTGGCCGGGGCCCACGGGCTCGACCTTGTGCTGCTTGTCGTCGCGGCGGATGAATCAGTCATGCCGCAGACCCGCGAGCATTTCGATATATGCAGGTTGCTTAAGGTCAAGTCGGGGCTCGTCGCGCTGACGAAAGCCGATCTCGTCGACGAAGAGCTTCTTGAGCTTGCCAGGGCCGAGGTCGAAGATTTCGTTCGCGGCTCGTTTCTTGAGGATGCGCCCATCGTTGCTGTAAGCTCGCGGACCGGGCAGGGGATCGAGCAGCTCAAAAGCGAACTGGTGAGGCTTGCGGCCTCGATTAGCGAGAAGTCCATGGAGGCCGTGCCCCGCCTTCCCGTCGACCGCGCATTCTCGATCAAAGGCTTCGGGACGGTGGTCACCGGAACGCTCATAGCGGGCGAGTTGAAAGTAGGCGATGAGGTAGAGATACTTCCGGCGCGGGCGCGAACGCGCGTCCGCAACCTTCAGGTCCACGGTCATGATACTGATATAGCGCGTGCGGGCCAGCGCACTGCGGTCAACCTGCAAGGCGTAAACCTCGAACAGGTCCAGCGTGGGGCAGTGATCGCTTTGGCGGGCCGGTTCCGCCCGACCTCGATGCTTGATGTCCGTCTGGACCTGCTTCCGTCCTCGCCGCGCCCGCTCACGCACCGCGCCCGCGTGCGGCTCCATCACGGCACTGCCGAGGTGATGGCTCGCGTGGTGTTACTCGAGAGCGAAAAGAGGGGCGCGTCCCGCCTCGAGCCCGGGAAAAGCTCTCTCGCCCAGCTTCGTCTCGAAGATCCTGTGACGGCGCTTCCTGATGATCGCTTCATCATCAGGAGTTACTCGCCGCAGATCACCATTGGCGGAGGCGTCATACTCGACGCGCTTCCCGATAAGCACCGCCTGAGCGACAGGACCGCGCCCGCGCGCCTCGAACGGCTTGAGAAGGCTGATCCGATCGAGAGGATTGCGATATTCGCCGAGATGGAGGGCGCGCGCGCTATCGATGCAGGCTCCATCGCTGCGCGCACGGGGGCGACCGACGCGCAGATTGCCGAGGCCGCGCGCTCGCTCATCAAATCCAGCAGGGTGATGGAAGTCTCTGGCTCACCGCTAATCCTCATATCCACGGAAAGCTACCGTGAGCTTGCGCGAGAGGTCGTAGCCCTGCTCGAAGAGCATCACCGGCGCGAGCCGCTTTCGCTCGGGCTCAGCCGCGAAGAGGTGCGCGAGCGAGTATTCGGCGACATCAGGCCGGAGGTCTTTCGGGCATCTGTAGCGCGGCTCGTCGATGAGAAGAGGGTGGTCGCTGACCGCGATGCGCTGCGGCTCGCCACGCATCAGGTCGCCCTCGGCGTGACGGAGAGCGAAGCAAAACAGGCTCTCGAAGCCGCGTTCAAGGCTTCCGGTCTCCAGGCCGGAACGCTCGAAGAGGTGGCTGCCTCAACGGGGATTAAGTTAGACCTCGCGCGAAAGCTCCATACGCTTCTGCTGGCCGAGCGCAAGATAGTTCGCATAGGCGATATGGTCTTTCACCAGGATTCTCTCGAAGACCTGAAATCGCGGGTGCGCGCCCAGAAAGCCAGAGGCCCGAGGATGGATGTGTCTGTATTCAAGGAGATCAACGGAGGTCTGACGCGAAAACACGCTATCCCGCTCTTAGAGTACCTCGACCGCGAGCGCATCACCCGCCGTATCGGCAACGAGCGAGAAATCCTCTAGGCAGGGATCAGGGGTCGGGGGTCAGGGGCCAGGGTATTATTGTCATTAGCTCGTTGAAGGCTGAATCCCTAATGACCAACACATTGATTATCAGGCAGCAAACACTGACCCCCGACCCCTGATCCCTGATCCCTGCTCTTGACTATATGATCGTCCGGCAATATAACTATCACTCCGCCCCAGAGGGGAATAGATTATGGCAACCAGGCGTGATCGCGGCCCGTTGAGAGCTTTGACAATAAAGTCATCCGAGGCCCCGGATGATGACTCGCTTATTAATCTCGCCGACACAGACGATCTGGTGACCGGCATCGATCCCGCTTCCGCAGATCATCACGCAGCCAACGGGAGCAACGGCGCGAGCCGTGCCCGTTCCGACACGAATGCGGGCGCCGCGATCGAGTCGTTTTTCGACCTGGCCATCAATGAGCTGGAGGCGTTGCGCACGCGGGCGGAGATTGAAGCGATCGAGCGCGCGGCAGGTCTCATCCTGGAATGTGAATCGAAGGGCGGGCGGGTGCATGTGACCGGGATAGGCAAGAGCGAGCACGTCGCGCGGTACTTTTCATCGCTGCTTTCCAGCACCGGCACGCCTGCTTATTTCCTGCACGCCACCGAGTGCATTCACGGGTCGGCGGGACAGGTATGCAGCTCCGATACCACGATTGCCATATCAAACAGCGGCACGACTCCCGAGCTGATGTACGCGGTAGAGGCGTTGCGCAATGTCGGATCAAAGATAATCGGGGTCTCCGGCAATCGTCACTCCCCGCTTGCGCTGGCCGCCGATATTCTCATCTATGCGGGCGTCGATAACGAAGGGGGCGAGCTTAACCTCGTCCCGCGCGCCAGCATACTCGCCAAGATTTACGTCCTGTGCGCGCTCTCTGTAACGCTTGAGTCGCATAAGGGGCTGACGCGCGAGCAGTACGCGCGATGGCATCCGGGCGGAGCGCTCGGGAGGCTTGCACGAGGCGAATAGAGTTCCCGGTCAAAGCCTTCGCGCCACAAGGTCGAACGAGAACTTGATCTCGTTTTTGACCTTGATCGTGCCTCCGGCCACCGATACCTGTTTCATATTGTAATTCGAGAGGTAGAGCGGGAAGCCGCCCGTCGCGCGCAACGTATTTCCATCCAGCGTCAATTTCCCAACTATGTATGTGTCGCCTTTCACACCGTGCAGAAAAAGCTCGCCCCAGAGCTTGAAATCGTATTTACCCTCTCCGGTCTTTGCCACGGCGGCGTTCGTGCTCTTGAAGACGATCTCCGGGTAGGACCGTGTTTCGAGCACCTCCTCGCGCATGGTCGTTTCGATCTTTTTGCGGTCGCTCTCGCTCACCTTATCTGTAACCGCAAGCGAGTCGGCTTTGATCGTCATCTGAAGCGAGGCCGGGGTAATCGAATCCGGCGTAGTCTGCATCTCGCCAGTAAAATCGCGAATCGCGATATTGTGATCGTGCCCGAACGCTTTCAACAACCCTCCGACGAAGACCTTTACCATGAAACGGCTCTGTCCAGGATCGAGCCTGTACCGCACGGTGGCTGCCGGGCTTATCCCCGCGCTGGATACAGGTAATGAAAATAAGCCCGCCACGGCAACAAACCCGACACCAGTAACAAAGAGTCGCCCGCATATCTTTACCTTTGGCATGCTCGTAGCCTCCTGCCGGAAAGTGACGAACCATCCTCTTCGGCGGCAAAACTGAGAGGTAGAATCCAGCCCCGTTCAGTTTCCATTCTTAATTTCATTCCGGAAAATGGCAAATGAAAAATGGGCATGGACCGGGCCTGATGGAATCTGCTTGAGTAGAAGGAAAGGGGCGGCCTCGCAGCCGCCCGAAGAGTTGCTTATTTGGGTTGCGGCACAATTCTGAGATAAGGCTTCAGGGTCTTCCATCCGCCGGGGAACTTCTGCTTCGCGTCTTCGTCCGAGAGCGCAGGTACGATAATCACATCCTGCCCTTCTTTCCAGTTGACGGGCGTTGCAACGCTGTGTTTCGCGGTAAGCTGTAGAGAGTCTATGACGCGAAGTATCTCATCGAAGTTGCGCCCGGTGCTGGCCGGATAAGTAATCGTCAGTTTGACCTTCTTATCGGGCCCTATGATGAAGACCGATCTGACGGTGAACGTGTCGCTCGCGTTAGGGTGAATCATGTCGTAAAGCTGGGAGACCTTGCGGTCCGGGTCAGCAATCAGCGGAAAATTAAGAGCAGTCCCCTGTGTCTCTTCGATGTCGCCAACCCATCCTTTGTGCGAGTCCATGGGATCGACGCTCAGCCCGATGATCTTGCAATTGCGCTTGTCGAATTCGGGCTTGATGCGCGCAACCTCGCCCAGCTCTGTTGTGCAGACGGGGGTGAAGTCCCTGGGATGTGAGAAAAGCACTGCCCAGCTATCGCCGATCCACTCGTGAAACTTGATCGTGCCTTCGGTAGTCTCCGCTGTGAAATCTGGTGCGGGATCTCCTAAACGAATAGCCATAGTAATCTATCCTTTCTTCCTAACTGAGATTGATTCTGCTCGCCTCTTCTGCCGCCGGCCTTTTCATTTGTGTATGACCTAAAACGGCCTGTGTGAGGGTTATCGCCGCCCCGCGTTCAGTATCCGTATGAGCGCGAGGAAAATATTGAAAGCATCGAGGTAGAGGTCCATCGCCCCGGCAATGTATTCATTGGTCGGATACCGTCGGATGATGTTCGAGGTGTCATAGAGCACATAACCTGAGAAGAGCAGCAACGCTGCTGCGGCCACGGCGAATCCAAGCCCGCCCGATCCGACAATCAATACGTTCAGAAAACCGGCCAGGATGACCACTATCAACCCCACGGTTAACATCCCTCGCATGAAGCTGAAATCACGGTCCGAGATGAAGACATAGACCGTGAGCCCGCCGAATATGCCGATTGTAAGCACGCCCGCCTGGACTATGGAGGCGAAGTTTGTCTGGTTTACGATGTAGAGCAAAGGCGAGATGATCACGCCCGTCAGGGTCGTAAAACCGAAGAAGGCTACCAGATTAATCCCCTTCTGGTGCCGAACCGCCTGGGCCACAAAGACCCCCCCTATCAGCAACAGCAGGGCAATCCATGGGTGGCTGGCGGCGGCGATCATAAGCTCCGGGTTTGAGAAGCCTATAAAGACCCCGCCGATGGCAAAGAGTGTGGCGACGAAAAACAGCGAATACACCTTTCGAATGAACCCCATCCGCTCGGCGACGCTGACTTCGGCTGCCGTGGGCGCGGCGTAGCCTGCCCCCATCCGCTCGTCCGTCCATGCTTCCGGCTTTGAATAATGTTTGTTCGGCGGTTGTATCTCGTTCACGCGATGCGTCCTCTCTAAACTGAGTGTCTGAACCACCTTAAAAGTGCGAACAGTATAGCACAAAAAGGCGGGAGCAAGCATCAGGCCGCACGCATCGGCCAACTGCCTCGCCGATGCGTGCGGCCATTAAAAGAGCCCGCCTCTCACTCCCCCCAGATGCTGTGAGGCGGGCTGCTGCCCGCCCGGACAAGCGGACGGCGCAAAGCAAACTTCTCTATATCTTATTCACCTTCCTATTTACCGTCGCCCGTGATCTTCTTTCCAATCTTCTTAGCGCCCTTGCCCACTGCCTTGGCGGCGTCTTCGGTCTTATCGCCTATCTCCTTGCCGACCTTTTTTGCGCCGCTGCCGACCTTCGACCCCACGTCTTCAGCCTTGTCTCCTACCTCCGCGCCGATCTCTTTTGTAGTATCCCAGGCTTTTGTGGCGGCCTCAGTAATAGCGTCCGCCGTTGCATCCATGGCGTTCTCGATATCGCTCTCATCTTCGAGCTCAACCTTTCGACCATCGCGCAATTCGACAGTGGCCGTGCGCTCGCCTTCGCGCGGAGTCGTTCTGGTGACGCGGGCGACCTCACCGCTCTCGAACGTCCTCACTTCGGTCACGGTCCCGTCGGGCGAGGTGGTCGTAGAGACCATAGACCCGTCCTCTTTCTCTACTTCCCGCGCCGTCTGGGTGGCCGCCGAGTTTGAATTTTCATAATTATTGTTTGCGCAGCTTGCTGCTCCGACCCCAAGCGCGCCTGCAAGAACAAGTGTGGCTATCTTGTTAAAAATCATAATACTCCTTTGCTCCCCTATCCGGCTTTTTCAATCAGCCATCAGATTCGCAATGAGCGTGCCATCGATTGTTGTCACTATCTCTTTGAAGAATAAAAGTATTCGGGGAGTGAGGAAGGCAGAGAGAGCGTTTGCGAGTATTAATTTACAACAATATGTATTGATTAATGTCACGCTCCGCAAGACGGAAGAATGCCTATATCAAAGCCAATTCTTGGTCGCAACAGAGGTAGAAACCACAGAGGACACAGCCAGGAGTAATCGAACCTCTGTGTTCCTCAATGTCCTCTATGGTTAAATACCGACTTTGATTGCTAACGATCCCGCTTTCAAATCGAGGACTGGATGATCTTGTGCTTACACCTCTCTATGGAAGTACTTCTTGAAGACAAGTGCGGAGTTCTTGGAGCCAAATGCTATACAGTTGCAAAGCGCCGTCTCTATGCGGTGCGACCGGCCCGTGTTAGCGACGTAGTCGAGGTCGCATTCCGGGTCTGGTGTAGCAATATTGATGGTAGGCGGGGCAAAATCGTTCTTCATCGCCATGAGCGTGGCAACCGCACCTGCCGCGCCCGACGCGCCCTGCGGGTGGCCTATCATCGATTTTGTCGAGCTGGCGGGGACCCTGCTGGCCCGCTCGCCAAACGCCATGCGCACGGCGGCTGACTCGGTGCGGTCGTTGATCCTCGTGGCCGTGCCGTGAAGGTTGAGGTAGTCTATCTGGTCCGGGGTCAGGCCCGCCCCTTCTATGGCGAGCCTCATCGCGCGGGCCGCATCGTGACCCGTAGGCGCTATCTGCACCCTGTGATAGGCGTCGCAGGTCGAGGCGTAGCCGCAGACTTCGGCATAGACGTGGGCGCCGCGCCGGATTGCGTGCTCCATCTCCTCAAAGATCAGTATCCACGCCCCCTCGCCCAGAACAAATCCGTCACGGTCCTGATTGAAAGGCCGCGAGGCCCGCGCCGGTTCGTCGTTCCACTTCGTTGTGACCGTGCCCATCCGGCAGAATGCGGTCATAAGCCCGAAGGTGATACAGGCTTCGACGCCGCCGGTCACGATCGTATCGATCTGGCCCAGCCGTATCGCATTCCAGGCGTACCCCATCGCATCGGTCGAGCTTGTGCAGCCGGTCGAGACGACGTGGCTCATGCCGCGTAGACGAAATGCCATGTTGATCTCGCTTGAGATCATCCCGACAAATGAAGCGACTATCGAGTATGGGCTGACGCGCCGGTATGCCGCGTCGTGATCGTTGCGATCATAGTATTGTCTGTACTGGCGCTCGGCAAACTCTATCCCGCCGGCCCCCGTACCTACGACCACGCCTATGCTCTCCCGGTCCGAATCCCCGAGCGTTTCAAAATTAATGCCTGCGTCTTCGGCTGCCTCCTCCGCCGCAAAGAACGCCATCGGCACGGCCCTCTGAACGCGGTCTTTATCCTTTTTTGAGATATAGCGGTCAAAGTCGAAGTCTTTGACCTCGGCGGCGACCCGACAGGTGAGCTTCGAGGCATCAAACAACGTGATCGGCCCTGTGCCGCTCACCCCGTTTCGAGTGGCCTTCCAGTAAGCCTCGCGGCCTATCGCGTTAGGGCTTACCGCGCCCATACCGGTCACAACAACGCGCTTTAAATCCATCCGGTCTCCTCCGATTGTCCGAGGCCAGGGTTTTCGATGGCTTCCATTCTACGCTAACAGCCCGATCAATTCCATGCGGCTCAACCGCTCGATAACTCGGCGAGCAGCTTTTCGGCTATCGCCCTGTCGCGCAGGTTCTCGAATTCCCACTCCGGGTCTATGCGAGAAGCGATGAGGCGTTCGAGCAGCTCCCTGGCCCGGTCGCGCGCTCCCTCGTCCCTGGCAAGCTCCGCCGCATAGAGCAGCGTCACCGTGTTTGCCGGGGCGATATCGAGCGCGCGCTCGAAATACCATCGGCTGCGTTTGAGGCTGCCGCCGAGAAACCACGGCGCTTTGTGACTGAGTCTTCCGAGCACCCTGAGCGGGCCTGCGTCGTGATATTCGGGCGAGATCCGGGCCGCGCGCGCGAGCGCCCCTCGCGACTTCAGAAGCGCCCGCGCGGCCAGCATCCCCCCGGCGTTTTCGGCAAACAGCGCGAGATTTACTCCGAGCCAGAAATGGCCCTCTACCCGGTCGGGGCTAAGCGCAGCCGCGCGCTCGCCCGCGCCTATGCCTGCGGCATGCAACTGCTGCTTTGCGGCTGATGAATCGGCCTGCTGTCCCAGAAAAAAGAGCGCCCGCGCCAGCCTCCACTGTGATTCGTAACGCTCGTTCGTGCCGGGAAGCGCCGAGAGCAGCTCGACTGAGCGCCGAACCGCGTTGGGCTGGCCCCGGCGGCGATAGAGCTCATCGGCCTGGCTGAGCGTCGCGAGAATATCCATACCGGGTCGGGGGCTTATCGAACGGCTACTTCGTGGAAATCTTTTTCAGCCGCTCGCGCGAAAAGATGGCATTGCTGATGTTGACGTCATACTTTGCGCCTACGGTCTCAAACTCGATCCTTTTCTTGCGCGCCTGGTTATCAATAGTCCATCTCATTCGCGCAAGGTAGTCGCCTACCTCCTGGAAGCGGTCGACCGTCACACGGCGTGTGAGCGCGCCGCCGCTGTCATAAAACTCCGCTACGATGACGGCGTTGTTCTCTTTCGAGATCAGGAGCACTATGCGCGGGAATTTCGACTCGATGCCCTGCTTGAGCGAGCCTTCGATACGATAGACGGGCTTCGATTCAAACGTCTCTTCACCTATCAGGCGATAATCGTACTTTTCGGTCTGCCCGTCGGCCAGCTCCTGAAGCGTCATCCCGAACAGCGAGTCCTCGCCGAGCACGCTGGTCGTGGTGACGAAGCTGTTGCTGCTTTGAACATAGCGCGTAGCTTCGATCTCTCCCTGCGGGCTGACGGCGATCAGCGCGTCCCGGTCACGCTCTTCGGGCGGCGCGGTGAACTCTATCAGCATGATCTGCCGCCCGTCCTCCTGACGCTTGCGATATATCCTCAACTGGACGGTGCGGCTGCTCCCGTCGGCTTCGACTATGCGCGCCTTGAGGTTTGAGACGCTGCCCCGGCTCGAATCGAGCGCGCGGGATTTTTCGACTATCTGCTCGGCCTCGCGCGAAGTGTCGGTCTTGCTTGCAGGGGGAGGGCTGGCCGTATTTGCAGGCTGGCCGGTTGAAGAATCGCTGCACGATATTTGGGTGAGCGATAAAAGAGAGAATGATGCTGCCAGAAGCAGCCTTGAAAAGACAGAGTATGATTTCGAGTATGTGTGACTCATGGCTTGCTCGGTTCTTCTTCCATATCTGAATATTCTTGCCGAATGTCGGGATGCCTTTCTGCTGGCGGGTCTCCCAGGGCCGCGTGGGCGAACATGCGCGTCCTCATCAACACGGGCAGCAGGATCAGATCTGCGACAAGGCACGAAAAGATCGTGACGGCCCAGAGCAGACCGGCAGTCTTGACCGGCTCAAATGAAGATAACATGAAAAGAAGGTGCGCGACGATGAGCATGCCGTTTGCCAGGACCATAGGCTTGCCCGTCCTGAGCATCGAAAGCCACATTATCCATCCGTCATCGCTCGCCTCTCGCTTGTTGCGCTCGGCGCTCGACTGGCGATAGCGGCGGATCATATGGACCGAATTGTCGACGGCCAGCCCCAGCGCGGCGCTCGCCACAAGACTCGTCGTTATGTCGAGCGAGATGCCCGACCATCCGAGAAAGCCGAAATAGAGGACCAGCGGCAACAGGTTTGGTATGAGCGCAAGCAACCCCGTAGCAAGCGAGCGGAACAGGGCCGCCATCATAAGGTATATCGCTACGAGCGCGATTGCCAGGCTCCTGACCTGCGAGGCGGCCACGGCATCCGAAGCGTCGTTGAGCAATATGAAAGTGCCGGTGGCGCGGGCCGTAGTGTCGCTTGTGAGGTTATTGCCCGCCCACTCTTCGATCTTGCGGGTTAGCGCCCTCAGCTCGTTCGACCCGAAAAGGTTTGTCCGCAGCACTATGATCGCCCGCGAGTAGTCGGGGCTTACGAGCCGCAGCAGCGATTCATCCTGCGAAAGATAATTATCGAAAATATCCTGAAGCCATCTCTGTCTGCTCGCCTGATCCGTCCCGGTGAAGGGGAAGAACTCGCCAAACCTGTTTACTATGCCTCGGATTGAAATGGCCGCGTCGACTCCCGGTTGTGTGAGCGCGTACTCTTCGAGCGCGCCGACCGATTCGAGAAAACCGGGTTGTGTGATCGCTCCCGGCTCTCCGCTCACTACTACCTGAATAGTGGCCGCGCCCGAAAGCCGCTCGTGGAGCTTTCGGGCCGACTCGACAGTGTCGCTCGTGTCGGGAAAGATTCTCAAGTAATCGGTGTTTACGCGCAGCCGGGTTGCGCCCACGCCGATCACGAGGGTTATCAAAAACGTGACGACGAGCACCGCTCGCGGGCGAAAAAGGACCAGCGCCGTGACCTGTTTGAGCAGCCCGTTGAGCCAGGTGGCGTAGTCTTTCTCTTTTGATGCGGCGCGGGCCGTCGATCGCGGCGAAAGCATAGCGAGCGCCGCAGGTATGAAGATGAGCGAAAGCAGCAGCATAAAGAGCACGCCCGCAGCTTCGAAGCTTCCCATATCGCGCACCGTGGGGATCGGGCTCGAAGCGAGCGAGCCGAACCCGGCCATCGTCGTCGTGGCCGAGAAGATTATCGCGGGGGCAATAAAGTTGACCCCCTCTATCCACGCCTCTCTCTTTCGCTCGGCGGAAGCCGTCGAGATGCGGTACTGGTTGAGCACGTGGAAAACGTAGGAGCTGCCGACGACCATCAGCACTGTCGGAAGCGGTAGGGTCGCGAAAGTGACCGGGCGACCGACCGCGCTCATAAGCCCCATCGTCCACGCAAGCCCGATCAGTAATGCCGCCATCGGGAGGGCGGCCCCCCAGTAGCTCCGGAAAGAGAAGAGAAAGACCGCGACGCATAACGACATGGCGAGGGGTGATATGACAAGCATATCGCGCAGCATGCTGTTGATCGCGTGATGGTCCATTATGGGGACGCCCGCGAGCATCAGCTCGTCCGTCCCCGCCTCTTCGCGGGCTATACGCTCGACCTGCCGGGCCAGCTCGCCGGTCTCTCTCTGCTCAAGCTGCCCCAGAAAAATGCTCACGGCGGCGGTCCGTCCGTCCGGCGCAATATAATGTTTCGCGTACAGCGGGTCTTGTGTGACCGATTCCTTTAGCGATTGCAACTGCTGCGGTGTGGCCGCGCGGGGTATCAGGTTTTCGATGCGGATTTCCGATGAGCCGTTTTCTACATTGCGTCTGAGCGTCTTTATGTTCGTGAGGCTGAGCGTCGAGGCCACGCCCTCAAGCCCCGAGAGTCGCGAAGTGAGCCGGTCGAGCCTTTCAATAAAATCGGGCGTGAAGACGTCGCCGGTCGTCAGGGCCACTATAATCACGCGGTCGTCGCCGAATGTCGTGCGGACCTCGTTGAAGAACTGAAGCTCGTTATCCCTGCGAACGAGCGTTTCAGGCGAGCCGTCGAACTCGATGCCGCGCAAGGCGATTGCTGCCCCGGCGGCCAGCGTTATTAGAAGCGTCGCTGACAGTATCAGCCCGGGATAAGCGGCTATGAATTTGCCGGGTTGAATCATTATCTCGGTTGCGACTATATGCGATGCCCGGTTTTAGAGTCAAACTGCGGGCCGGATGATAAGACTCGTAGCATATAACCACAGAGGACGCCGCAGGAACGCGGAGGATAAAGAGTTCATCCTCCGCGTTCCTCTGCGGTAAAAGATCATCCGAGCTGTTTGCGGAAGCGCCAGGTGCTTATTGCGACCAGCAGCA
>DASTET010001101.1:0-2095 GCA_035709445.1 Blastocatellia bacterium
GCTCGGGTCAAAACGCTGGTGAAAATAGCCCTTGCGGTGAAGCAGCGTCATAGCCACCACAGGCATGCTCAGGTCGGCTGCCGCGCGAACAGTGTCTCCCGCAAGCACGCCGAGGCCGCCTGCGTATGTGGGCATCCCCGATTCAAGCCCTATCTCCATTGAAAAGTATGCGATTACTGGTTGTTCTCTCATCTTTTGCCCGCCATTTACCATTGGTGAAGAATCTCTACGATAATCTATGCGATTAAAGCAATATCAGTGCCGAACCGAGACGGCGTGCGGAAGCCTTAGAAGCTCTTAAATGCTATCGACGAAGCTCGCGCCGCAGAGTAAAAAACCTCACTCCTGTGTGAATCAACCCAACCGCCTATCCATTCTCACCCGAAATACAACATATAGAGACAGGCACGCGCATTGCGTTGCAATGTTTAATGAGGTGCGAGGTGTGCTTATGAATAATGTAAAGCCGGTTTAGAAGTGACGCTCGTCACTTCTAAAGGGTCGCCTCAACAGAAAGGAGGTCGATCATGCGAACCAGTAAGCGGTACTCAAATGTAACTTTCACCAAACGAGTTGACCACGAGGCGGGCCGCCATCGTACGACTCGCGCACCTGCCGAGCCAGCTATATGCAATCTATGCGGCGCCGTCTACTTCAAGCGGCGATGGAGACTGGCTGGCGAGCCAGGCAAGAGCGGCAAGCGCAAAGACTGGCACCCGACGCAGATCAGGATTTGCCCCGCTTGTAAGAAGAGGCAGGAGGGGCTTCCTGCCGGCTTCGTTTACCTTGATGGCGCTTTCCTGTCGGCCCATCGCGCCGAGATAATACGACTGCTCAACAACGAGGCTGACCGCGCAGCCGCCGATAATCCCATTGGCCGGATCATGGCCTGGCAGGCAGACAGGAGCGAGGGGATCGTTATCACTACAACCACCGAGCATCTGGCCAAACGACTGGGGCAGGCGCTCGAAAAAGCATTCGGCGGCGAGGTGCGTTACGACTTTTCCCATGAGAACAAGCTCGCCCGAGTCTACTGGCATCGGGATTGAGCCGGATGAGCGCAATCTCAGCATTGCACTCGCAAGAGCGCAACCGACATGAGTCAAACAGAAACCGAAAGGTGAAGCTGTGTGGAAATGTACGTTTGAACGACAGATCAATTAAAGATCGGAGAGGTAATACTATGGGGAAAGCAAAGACAGTCATCGGCAGCTTGGCGCTCGGCGCAGGTCTGATGTACATACTCGATCCTGACAGAGGTAAACGCCGTCGGGCGCAGGTGCGCGACAAGGCCAGACACCTGGCCAGTAAAACTAATGATGCGATTGGCAAGTCCTCGCGAGATTTCTCCAATCGAATAAGCGGCATAGTTGCCGGGGCGGAGTCGCTTTTCAAGAGCGGCAAAGCGCCGGACGAGGTTCTTGTTGCGCGAGTGCGATCAAAGCTAGGGCGTGTAGTTTCGCATCCGAGCTCCATCGGGGTCACATCCGCCGATGGGAAGGTGGTCCTGAGCGGTCCCGTTCTGGCGCGCGAGGTGGACACGCTGATCGAGACCGTATCCGAGATCAAAGGCGTTACAAGCGTTGAGAGCCTGCTCGATGTTTATGAGCAGGCGGGCAATGTGCCTGGCCTCCAGGGCGGGCGGGCCGATCTCGGCGAAAGATGCGCTCTCGCGCAGACAAACTGGTCGCCCACAACACGGATGCTTGTCGGAGCCGCAGGCGGCGCTCTGGCCGTTTACGCCGCAAAGCGCAAAGGGTTGATCGGCGCCGCAAGCGCCCCCTTCGGGCTTGGCCTTGTCTCGCGCGCGCTTACGAACCTGGAGTTGAAACGGATAGTCGGTATCGGCGCTGGCCGCCGCGCTATAGACATAGAGAAGGCTGTAAATATCGCCGCGCCGGTCGAAGAGGTCTTCGATTTCTGGACTCATCACGAGAACTTTCCCCGGTTTATGAGGAATGTGCGAGAGGTCAGGAAGATCGGCGAGGGCCGCTACCACTGGGTCGTGGCCGGTCCAGCCGGGGTGTCGGTCGAATGGGATGCCGAGATAACAAAGCTCGTGCCTAATCGGTTGATAGAATTCAAGAGCCTGGAA
>DASTET010001102.1:0-2724 GCA_035709445.1 Blastocatellia bacterium
GCGGGATAGAAAGCTCCCTGTCGTTACAATAGATCGGCAGGGCAAATACGCTTTTGGCCGCTGAGCGCATCACTTAGCAGAATGATATTGCCTGAAGGTGACAGCAAAGGCCGCTGGATCGAACGACCAGCGGCCTTTCTGTTCGATAGCTCATCAAGTCTTAATCGTAATATTCGAGTCCGAGATGCGTTATCAGCTCTTCGCCTCGCAGGTGGCGCAGCGTATTCTTCAGCTTCATAAGCTGTATGAACAGATCGTGCTCGGGATAAAGCCCCGGCGCGGTCATCGGACTCTTAAAGTAAAACGAAAGCCATTCCTGTATGCCGCGCATCCCCGCGCGCTTGGCCAGGTCCAGAAACAGCGCTAGATCTAGAACAATCGGCGCGGCCAGTATTGAGTCCCGGCATAGAAAATCCACCTTTATCTGCATGGGGTAGCCGAGCCAGCCGAATATATCTATGTTGTCCCAGCCTTCCTTATTATCCCCGCGCGGCGGGTAATAGTTGATCCTGACGATGTGGCTGAAATCCTTATAGAGTGTAGGATACACATCGGGCTGAAGTATATATTCGAGCACCGACAGCTTCGATTCCTCTTTTGTCTTGAACGACTCAGGGTCATCAAGGACTTCGCCGTCGCGGTTGCCCAGGATATTCGTCGAAAACCATCCGTGCAACCCTATCAGCCGCGACTTGAGACCGGGCGCGATGATAGTTTTCATAAGCGTCTGGCCAGTCTTGAAGTCTTTGCCGCAGATGGGAATTCCTTCATCAATAGCGAGGCGAGTGAGGGCAGGAATATCCACGGTCAGATTTGGCGCGCCGTTGGCGAACGGGACACCGGACTTGAGCGCGGCATAAGCGTAGATCATTGAGGGCGCGATAGCGGGAGAGTTCTCTCGAAGCGCACGCTCAAATGATTCTATATCCTTATGCTCGTCGCCTGCTTGCATGAAGACTTCTGTCGATGCACACCATACCATCACAACTCGATCACACTCGTTTACGCGCCGAAAATTATTGATGTCCTCGATCAATTGCTCGGCCAGCTCCATCTTGTTTGCGCCCTGCTTGACGTGCGCGCCGTTGAGACGCTTGACATACTTTTGATCGAAGACTGCCTTCATAGGCTTTATCGATTGCAGCTCCGCCTTTATCTGGTTCAGTAAATCGCGTTCGAGCACACCTGAATGCAAGGCCGATTCGTAAGCATCTTCTTCAAAGATATCCCACGCTCCGAATACAAGATCATTCATGCCTGCCAGAGGCACAAAATCGCGTATCATCGGCACTCTGTTGTCTGTGCGCTTGCCGAGTCTAATTGTTCCCATTTGAGTGAGCGATCCGATAGGCTCTGCTATGCCTCTTTTAATTGCCTCAACTCCCGCAATGAAGGTCGTGCTCACCGCTCCAAGCCCTACAAGCAGTACACCGAGCCTCCCTTTGGGCTCTTCAATGGCGACGGGTATCTTCTGGATCTGTTCTGACATGATAATGTTTCCTTTCAGAAAGCCGCATGGTCACTACGCACTTCTCGTACACCGTCTATTTAAGCAGATGCAGAGAAAGAGAGTTTGCGCAATATTGCTGAGATTTAGCGATGTCTTGCCGAATGGATTCTTTTATGAGTTTATAGCCTCTATTCTGGCAGAGTCACGAAATAATCGAGGGGTTATGCCGGTTACCGATTTGAATATCTTCGTAAAATGGCTCTGGCTCTGGTAGCCGACCATAGCTGCTATTTCGCTGATTGGATATTCGGTCTCAACCAGAAGCTTTCTTGCACGCTCAAGACGCAGATTGGCGAGATAGACATGCGGGGTGACTCCTGTGATCTGCTTGAACATCCTCGCAAAATGGTACTCTGAGAGATAAGCTGCCGAAGCGATCTCGTCAAGCATTAACTCGCGAGAATAATTGTCATGCATGAATTCTATGGCGCGGCGGAGCCGCCTATCGACAGGCCCGGCCCGTGATAGCTCGATTCTTGCCGGCTTTCGCATCGTGAAGTGAGCGCGAAGCAAGTGAATAACGAGCTGGCGCAGAATCGCGTCCAGCATCTCGCGAAATCCTGTCTTCTTTTGCGTGATCTCGGCGGCTACTCTTCGGGCAATGGTAATGATCTCTTCGTCTTTCGCAAGGCTGGTCCGAAATCCCATATCAGCATTGATACTCGACAACCCTATCTCGGTTGCAAGATCATTCAACACTACAGGGCTTATGCCTATTGATACGAACTCTACGGCATTGCCGCTGCCTGAGTGGGTTTGCGTCGCATCGGTCATTGCCGAAAACCCTTCCGACAGTATAAAAGAATCAAGCCCGACCGTCACATCCATCTGCCCTTTCAAGAGCGTGGTGACCACATGCGCTGAGTGGGAATGCGGATCGAATTCGCAATGTGAACAGGCTGTGTGCCGCACTGTGAAGTGAGGAAGTGAGACGATATGTTGAATCTCGCTTTCTGTCACCATGTCCTCGCCAGACAACCCCCTTCTGGTGATAACCTTCAACGCGAGATAGATATGATCTCTTTAAGTCGGTTTGGAAAGTTGGTCATAATTGCATCAACACCGGAAGCAATCAACCGCCTCATGATCAAGGGGCGGTTGGCGGTCCAGGCCGAAACGGCTATCTCCTTTTCATGCAGCGCCGATACCAGTCGTCGCGTCGCAAGGCTATAGTGTAACGCCGCCTCATCTGCCCCGGTCTCCTCAATCATCTT
>DASTET010001103.1:0-2776 GCA_035709445.1 Blastocatellia bacterium
GCCCACTTCCTCTTCGACCTTTACCACATCGCGCATCTGCGAGATATGGCTTTTGATCCGGGCTATCTCCTCGCTGATATCACTGCGGTCGGCCAGCATAACGGCTTCCTGAGCCATCCTGGCCTCGTCGACCTGTCCGCCTGATATCATCTCCTGGAGTCGCTTCATAATCTTCGCTCTATAGATCGAAGGGAGGTTGGCAGCCTCTTTCTCTATAGCGGGCAGTTGGGACTCGATAATATCGAGCCTCGTATTCAGCTCCGCAGCGAGGGCCTGACCTTCGAGCAGCCTCATCTCGGTCAGCGCGGCGAGCGCCCGGGAGACGGCTTCGATGATCCCGGAGACGAGCGCCTCATCAAGGCTGGCAGAGTCTTGCAGTATTTGTAACGCGCCCGGCAGCTTCACAACCAGTTCGAGCGACGGCTCGCCTTCGAGCGAGAACTCCTGCTTGAGCCTCGCGAGCGCGGCGAGATAACCGGCGACCAATGGTCGATTCACTTCGAATTCAGCCTGCTTGGTCTGCTCGACAGAGATCGTAAGGTCGACCCGACCGCGCCGGATCGCGCCCTGAATCTGCTTCTTCAGCGTCAACTCGATACTGGAAAGCTCCTGCGGGAGGCGAACGTGTATATCGAGAAAACGGTTATTGACCGACCTTATGTCAGCCCGCACGCGGTAATTGTCACCCTCGGCGCTTCCCTGCCCGAATCCTGTCATGCTCTTTATCATGGTTTCTTTTCCGCTACTGCTACCTCGCCCTGACTTATTATCTCATCAGAGAACTGTAGCTCATATAAATCGTGGTAGATGCCGCCGCGCGACATCAGATCTTCGTGCTTGCCGACATCGACCACCCGACCCCGGTCGAGCACAACGATCTTGTCAGCGCGGTGAATAGTAGTGAGGCGGTGGGCTATAACGATAGTCGTTCGCCCCTGCATCAGGTTTGAAAGGGCTCGCTGCACCAATCGCTCCGACTGTGTGTCGAGCGCCGATGTCGCTTCGTCCAGTATCAATATAGGTGCATCCTTTAAAAGAGCGCGAGCGATGGCCAGCCGCTGCCGCTCGCCCCCCGAAAGCTTGACCCCGCGCTCGCCGATGACCGTCTCATACCCGCCGCGCTCCATGATGAAGTCATGAGCGTAGGCTGCGCGGGCCGCCGCTTCTATCTTATCGCGGTCAAACTCCGGCCTGCCGTATGCAATATTGTTAATGATCGAATCATTGAAAAGGATGACGTCCTGGGTAACAAGCCCGACTTGAGAACGGAGACTGGCAAGCTTCGCATCACGAAGCTCCACGCCGTCGATCAGTATCTCGCCAGCGGTCGGGTCATAGAACCGTATTAGCAGGTTTGTCAGGGTGCTTTTTCCCGCCCCCGATAGCCCGACGAGGGCGACCACTTCGCCCCGGTTGACGGTCAGGCTCACGACTTTCAATACATTGTCAGTCGAATCTCGATACTTGAAGGAGACCTGCCGAAACTCTATACGGTCGCTGAACGGGGCAAGCTCGACCGCGTCGGCCCGGTCTTGTATCTCAGTGTGCGTGTCGAGAAGCGTATAGATGCGGGCGCTTGCGGCAAACGACTGCTGAAAATAGTTCTGTATACGCGACAGCTTCCTGAGCGGGTCATACATCTGAAGCATCGCGACAATATAGGTTGCAAACTCGCCGACTGTCATAGCGCCAGTTCGGATCACCTTCTGGACGTAGATCAAAAAGGCTGCGGCGATCAGGACTCCTATCAGCTCAAGGATCGGAGATGAAAGATAGACCACACGAGCGGCCCGGACCTGCGTGCGCGCAAGTTCCACCAGCGCCCTGTAGAACCTCTTCCGTTCAAATCCCTCCATGCCGAAGGCCTTCACTATGCGGTGACCGGAGATAGTCTCCTGCGCTATATCGAGCACCTCTTCGGTGCCCTCCTGCGTCCGGTGCGCTATGCGGCGAAGGTTGCGCCCGAACTTGACGGTCAGGAGATAGACGACCGGGCCGACGAGCAGTATGGCCAGCGTCAGCCTCCAGTTGAGGATGCATACAAGCGCAAAAAGCGCCAGAAACGTAAGGGCTTCGCGCAATAGATCGGCCAGCAGGGTCGAGACCGATGTCTGCACCTTCTCGGCGTCGCTTATTATGTGAGTGGTCAGCGTGTTTGTCGGGTGATCTGTAAAGAATTCGCTCGACTGACGAAGGATGTGATCGTAAAGCCGCTGCCTCAGATCGACTACTACGCTTACGCCTATCCGCCACATCAGCACATTGGAAAGGTATTCCGAGGCCCCGCGAATCAGAGTAAAAGAGACGAGCAGGGCTGCCATAACCGGCAATGCATTTATCTCTGCGGGAAGATATCTCGGCACATCGAGGTACGCAGACAGACCGGCGCTTGTGGCATTCTGTCCGACTGACAAGATGTCTATTATCGATTTGAGAAGGGCCGTCCGCCCTGCTTCAAATAATCCGACCATCGCCATAAGGAGAAAGGCGAGGGTGAAGAGCCATCTATACGGCTTCACGTTATTGAGCAGGATGCGGAAATCACTCATTATTGCATTTCCACCTTCAGTGTCAGGGGAGGGCTTAACGAGTTAAACGATTGATTATACGCCCTGAAACGGCAAGGTCAAGTACGCGCAAGCGGTGCCAATCGGTTGTCGGTCGATTGAGAAACAATTAACCGCAGAGGACGCCGCAGGAACGCAGAGGATTGTTTATTTATCCTCTGCGTTCGTGCGGCGTCCTCTGCGGTCGATTTTCGGTTCTACGAGTGCTA
>DASTET010001104.1:0-13297 GCA_035709445.1 Blastocatellia bacterium
GACCTTTTGCGCAATTGCCGCAAAAGGTCTCGATCCGTGGGCTTCTATCCGCCCTCGCCGGTGAGCCGGGTCGCCTGGCATTATGACGACCGTCTTGACGACATCACCGGACTGTGGAGTGATCTACTCCCCTTTAAACTCAAGGCTCATTATATGGGCGCTCTTAAAACCATGTCAAGGTTTCGACCAGGCATCATTTAATCAGCCTGCGCTATCGGATATACGGTCGCCCCGGCTCAGTCGCATTCCGTTGGCGAAATCGCGAGCCGGTGCGCGCCGCTTCCCCTCGACCTGCACCTCTTCGATGTGAAGCGCCGACGGCCCGGCGCAGGCTATGGTGATTCCATCCTTGTCGATGCCGGTTATCGTTGCAGGCTCGATTTTCTCAGAGGCGGTGGTCTCGCTCGCGCGCCAGAAGATCAGCCTGCTGCCGCGAAAGAGGGTGTAAGTGCCGGGCCAGGGCTGAAACGCGCGGACACGGTTCGCTATCTCTCGCGCGGTCATGCTCCAATCGATCAATCCAGCTTCGCGTTTGAGCATTGGCGCGTATGTCGCCTGGCTATCATCCTGGGCAATTGGCTGAATCTCTCCTCGCTCAATGCGCGGCAGGGTCTCGCACAAAGCCTCGGCCCCGATTCGAGACAGTCTCTCGGAAAGCTCAGGGGCCGTCTCGCCTGAGCCTATCTCAACCCTGCGTATGTCGAGCACGGGGCCGGTGTCCATCCCTGCATCCATCTGCATAATCGTTATGCCCGTCTCGCGCTCTCCATTTGCAATGGCCCAGTTGATAGGGGCCGCGCCCCTGTATTTCGGGAGAATCGACGCGTGCACGTTGATGCAGCCGAGCCGTGGTATATCGAGGAGCCACTGAGGCAGTATTTTGCCGTAAGCTGCCACAATGCAAGCGTCGGCGGCTGACCGCTTGAAGACGGCCCGCACTTCCTCATTGTTTTTTATACGGGCCGGTTGATGGACAGGGATATCGTGCTCTATCGCAAACAGCTTGACCGGCGGAGGCTGGAGCTTATTGCCCCGGCCCGCGGGCTTATCGGGCTGAGTGAAGACGGCGACCACATCATGGCCATCTTCAACCAACCGCGCGAGCGACGGCACGGCGAACTCGGGTGTGCCCATAAAGATCACTCTCATGCCTACATTCATAACCTCAATGCGCCGCTTTTTCAATTAAAGACGAAGGCGGCGGATTACAATTTTTTACAATAGTTTAACGACCGAGAACCACTTGTTCTATATGCTAAGTTGCGCGGCCCGGACCGGCCACTTATAATCCAGATTTGCTTTACGGTTATTGAACCTGACACAGAAAGGGGACGTAAAAGCATAAGCCATGTCAACCGACGGATTGCGCCTCAACGGAATACTGCCGCCGCTTACCACCCCTTTTAACGAATTGGGAGACGTCGATTTCGAAGGGCTTGTCGGCAACGTCAGGCTCTATAACGAGACGGGGCTCGCGGGATACGTGGCGCTCGGCTCGAACGGAGAGGTCGTCCACCTGACTTCAGATGAGCGGGTGCGCATCATCGAGACTATAAAGAACGCGGCAGCGTCCGGCATGACGATAGTAGCCGGCATCAACGAGCATTCGTCGCACGCGGCTATCGAAGCAGCGAGACGAGCCGCGCGCGCGGGGGCTGATGCTGCGCTCGTCATCACGCCTTATTTTTATAAGTCCTCAATGACCCAGTCTGTGCTCGCGCGACACTTCGAGAAAGTCGCCGATCATTCGCCCATTCCAGTTCTTATATATAATGTGCCGCAAAATACGGGTGTGGTTATCGAGTCGCAGACCATCGCTTCGCTCGCCGCGCACCCGAACATTGTTGGCGTTAAAGACAGCGCGGGAAACTTCGCTGCTATCGCCGAGACTATTCGGCGCTCGCCGGAAGGGTTTGCCGTGTTGACGGGTAACGGCGGCATACTCTACCCGTCGCTCATGATGGGCGCGCGCGGCGCTGTGCTCGCGGTAGCCTGCGCCGCCCCGCGAGCCTGCTCCGAGCTTTACGAGGCTGTCGAGGCGGGCGATTACGGGAAGGCGAGAGAGCTTCAAAATCGTATCGCGCCCCTTTCACACATCGTCACCGCCGGGCTCGGCGTTGCAGGGCTAAAAGCCGCGATGGAGATGGCCGGTTACACGGGCGGTGTGACGCGCTCGCCGCTCGCCTCTGTCAGCGAGACTGAAAGAGAGAAGATAAGGGCCGTCATGCGAGAGACGGGGCTGTTTCCAGGTCTGGAATGAACGGGAAGGAGCGCGATGAACGAGCCTGTTTGTAATAACCTCGAATCTGCTGCCGAAAGACTCATAGATGCCATGCGCTTCACCGAAATCCCGCGCACGACTCGCCTCTTCACCGATTTTCTTTACGATTATGATCGCGTCGCGCGATTCTTCACCGGCGCGGGGCGGGCGGCTTATCCGCTCGCCGATCATGCTCGCCGCGTAGGCGCGCAGGAGTTTGATCGAAAGCTTGTCCCCGACGCTCTCGAACGAATCAACCGGAGCGTGGGGTCTTCCGATCTTACCTTCAAGCATATAGATATGCTCCGCCGTCCGGGCTCGGTCGCCGTCGTGACGGGGCAGCAGGCAGGGCTCTTCACCGGCCCGCTCTACACTGTTCACAAAGCGCTCACGGTTATAAAGCTTGCCGCATGCCTGCGCGAGCAGGGCGTCGAGGCGGTCCCGGTCTTCTGGATAGCGAGCGAAGACCACGACTACGAAGAGGTGAATCATACTCGCCTCGTCGACCGCGACGGCCACTTGAAGACCGTGCGTTACGAAGCGTGCGGCCACACGCCGGACGTTCCCGTTGGCCGCGTCCAGCTATGCGAAGGGATCAACCTGACGATTGATGAGTTCATCGCGCAGCTTCCCCCGTCGGAGTTCATGTCGGAGATCGAGCGCGACATCAGAGAAAGCTACGCGGACGGCGCAGGGTTCGCCGAGAGCTTTGCGAGGTTGATGGCGCGGCTCTTTAAGAATTATGGAGTGGTCCTGCTCGATCCGCTCGACGAGCAGTTGAAGCAGGTGGCCGGGCCTCTCTATTCACGGGCGATTGAGAGGGCGGGAGAGATCGCCAGCGCGCTCGTGGAGCGGAGCCGAGAGCTTGAAAGCGCGGGCTACCACGCGCAGGTTCACGTGTCTGAAGACATGGTCCCGCTTTTCATAATGGATGAAGGCCGCCGGGTCGCGATGGTCCAGCAGGAGGGCCGGTTCTTTGTCAAAGGCTCCGAGCGGTCATTCGGCAAGGACGAGCTTGTCGAGCTTGCCCGTCGCTGCCCAAACTGTTTCAGCCCGAACGTTTCATTGAGACCGGTGGTCCAGGACTACTTGCTTCCGACTGCGGCTTACATAGGCGGGCCGGCTGAGATCGCATACTTCGCGCAGCTAAAAGCCGTTTACGAAACGCTCGACCGTCAGGAGCCGTGCGTCCTGCCGCGCGCCAGCTTCACCATCATCGAAGGCCGTCACCAGAAGACCATGAAGAAATACGGTCTTGAGCTGAGCGACTTCTTCGACGGGCTGCACCCGGCCATCACTAAAGTGGTAGAACAAAGCCTCGACCACGGAACGGCGAGTATGTTTGTCGAAACCGAGCAACTACTAAATGCTCAGATGGACAGGCTTGAGAAGTCGCTTCGCCACGCCGACGCCACGCTCGGCGCATCGATCAAGCGAGCGCGCGAGAAAGTCCTCTATCAGATCGAGCACCTGCGCACGCGATTCATTCACTCCAGCGCCCGCCGCGAAGAGACCGCATACCGCCAGGTCGAGCGCGCCTACACCACCCTCTTACCCGACAAGAACCTGCAGGAGCGTGAGCTTAACATATACTACTTCCTCTCTCGCTACGGCCCCGGCCTGCTAGACGAGTTATACGAAGCTGCTGAAATCGGATACTCGAATCACAGACTCCTTTACATCGGCGGCGTCGCCTCGCAGGTAGTAAACGCCCGCTAAGAGTCAGGGGGCAGGGGTCAGGGGTCGGGGGTCAGGGGTCGGGGGTCAGGGCTTGCCACTTGATTATCACCGACACGTTGATTAAGAGTTCAGCATTCACCAAGCTATTTACTATAAAGTCCCTGCCCCCCGACCCCCGACCCCTGACCACTGACTATGGCCAGTGACCACCGACACTTGATAAACTTTTGCGCTATGCTGATAAAGGAGCCCGCCTGCATGAAAAGAGTCTGCTCGATGATTATATTCGCTGCCGTGCTGTCAGCTTCCGTGTCCGCTCAAACGAGAGGCAAGAGGACCGGGCCGGGGCGGGGACGGCCTGTCAGCGTAAAGCAGACATTAATCGATCTTGAGCAAAGATGGTTTGATGCTATAAAGCAGCGCGACTCGGCGGCGCTCGACAGGCTGCTGGCCGAAGACTACACCTCTACAAACCAGGACGGAACTGTGGCGGACAAAGCGGGCGTGTTAGAGGCGGTCAGGACAGGCGATTTTCAGATTGAAGCGATCAAGGTCGAAGATCAGAGCGTGCGCGTCTTCGGCAACACGGCCTTGATAACCGGCACTGCGCGGTGGAGCGGCAAGCTGCGGGGTAGAGAAAGCGCCGGCAGCATTCGCCACTCTCAATTGTGGGTGAGGCGGCAGGGCCGATGGCAGATCGTGTCATGGCAGGCGACTCCGGTGCAGGGAGCGGGCAGGGGCGGTGAGATTACTACCGCTTCGGGGCTGAAGTATATAGATCTCGTCGAGGGCAGCGGAGAGGGCGCGCGTTCGGGCCAGATGGTCACCGTGCATTATACGGGGACCTTCGAAGACGGGACGAAATTCGATAGCTCGCACGACCGGGGTGAGCCTTTCACTTTTCAGTTAGGTCGCGGGCGCGTGATCAAGGGATGGGATGAAGGCGTGCTGGGCATGAAGCCAAGCGGAAAGCGCAAGCTTATCATACCGGCGCACCTCGGATATGGCGAGCGCGGGGCCGGAAGGGTCATTCCTCCTAACGCCACACTTATCTTCGAAGTGGAGCTGTTGTCGGTCAGGTGATGGCCGCGATTTTGACCGACACGTAAGAACGCCTGCCGGGCCTGGCGTCCCTGGCCCAAACGATTTAATCATGATCAGGTTGTAGCTCATTATGACGCGAGAGCACGAACACGACCACAGCGATAGCAGGCACGATCACCGCCACACGCACGGCGCAGCGAGCAGTCGTCGAAGGCTGATGTTTGTTCTCGGGCTCACCTTTGTTTACATGCTGGCCGAGGCGGCGGGCGGCTATTTCACAAACTCGCTGGCGCTGCTTTCGGATGCGGGGCACATGCTGACCGACGTGGCTTCGCTGGTCCTTGCGATGCTCGCCCTCTGGTTCGCCGCGCGACCCATCACCCCCCGGAAGACATACGGGTACTACCGGCTAGAGATACTCGCCGCGCTCGCAAACGGCGTGGCGCTGATCGTCATAGCGATTCTTATATCCTATGAAGCGATGCAACGCATAAAAGAGCCCCAGGCGGTGCAAGGCTTCGAGGTGATGCTTATTGCGACGGGCGGGCTTTTGATAAACGGCATAAGCGCGTGGCTGCTCCACGCGGCTTCGGAAGAGAACCTCAACATTCGGGGCGCGTTCCTCCACGTCGTAAGCGACGCGCTCGGATCCGTAGGCGCTATAACCGCCGGGCTTCTGGTCTGGTGGCGGGGCTGGGCGCTGGCAGACCCGCTTATCTCGATTGCCATGTGTCTGCTGATCGTCTTCAGCTCGTGGCAGCTCATACGCGAATCGGTAAACATACTGCTGGAAGGCACGCCCTCGCATATAAACATTCGCGCGGTCGTTGAGAGCATGCATGCGGTCGAGGGAGTGATGGACGTTCACGACCTGCATGTCTGGACGATCAGCTCGGGCAAAGAGGCGCTCTCGGCGCACGTCACGATCCAGCCCGGCGCGTCACATCGCCTCGTGCTTCAAGCGCTTCAGCACCGGCTGCTGTCCGAGTTCAACATAGGGCACGTGACCATCCAGATCGAATCGCCCGACGAGGCGAATGTCGAAAACATCAAGCTCTATCAGATCATCCGAAGGAGTTGATAAAGGCCGCACGCGCTTTCGCACGCAAAGCGGCCCATTCGTTGAGATGATAAACGCAGACCGACTGAGCCTGCCGCGCCCTTTTACGAATCGCGATACTCTTTCGCTGTGGGCTGTCCCGATTCTGCTTGTCTCGCTCGGACTTGCGAGCGCCTGGCTCTACTACTGGGCGAGGGACCTGCATCGTTTTACGCAGTGGATTGCGGCTTACATAAGCTTGTTCACGGGGCAGCTTGGGATCTATCTGCTCGCCTGTTACGCGGTCTTGCGAAATCCCGCGCCCACGTCGCGCACGGTCTCCAGGATCACCATAGCCATAGTGATCGTCTTTGCCGCGCTTTTTCGAATCGAGCTTGTAGCCCAGCGGCCTTATCTATCTTCGGACGCTTATCGCTATGTATGGGACGGGCGGGTGCAAGCCGCTGGCATAAACCCTTACCGCTACATCCCGACCGCCGAAGAGTTGAAGCCGCTCAGAGACACTGCGATATACCCGCAGATAAACCGAGCAGATTACGCGCCAACGCCCTACCCGCCAATGGCTCAAGCCATATACTTCGGGGTCTATCTCGCTTACCCCTTGAGCGTCACGGCATTCAAAGTAGCGATGTCGTTTTTCGACCTGCTGACGGCGCTTGCGGTAATGATCGTTCTGAAGCGGCTCGAACTCGACCCGGCGCGAGCGATCATATTCGCGTGGCACCCGCTGCTGATCTTCGAGAGCGCACACAGCGGCCACGTCGAAGCGCCCTTCATCGCCTTTCTGGCGCTTGCGCTGCTCGCGTGGACCTATAAGCGGCCCGCGCTCACGGGAATATCCATAGGGTTCGCGGCGATGGTGAAGTTCTATCCCGCGTTACTGCTGCCGGTCTTCTTTTTCAACCCTGATAGAAGCGCCGTCGAAAAAGCGGGCCTGCGCTCTGTCAGGGCATGGCTTGCATCCATTCGAGACTCGCTCACAGAGAAGAAAAACCTGCTTCTGCTCGCGGCGTTTGTCATAACGGTTGTGCTTGCATATGTGCCGTACTGGAGCGTGGGGCTGGGCGTATTCGGGTCGCTGCCGAACGAGTTCCGCGAAGAAGGGTTTGTCGATAAAGGCGGGCGATACTTCATGCTCGTTTTGCTGCGCACACTTTTACCGGCTCCGACATCGGTCTTTCTCGCGGCGGCGGCGCTTGCGCTCGGCGGAATGGGTCTATGGCAGATGGTGAGGGCGAAGCGTAACGCGATGGATGTGGCGCGCGGGGCGGTGGCGCTGATCGGAATCTACCTTATGATAACCACGCCGCGTTATTCCTGGTACTATGCCTGGATACTCCCCTTCTTGTGCTTCATTCCAAACATCGGATGGATATACCTGACCGGCGCTTCGGTCTTGCTCTACCTGCTGTGGTACATCCCTCACGCGTATCCCGACTTGCCGCTGTGGCTGGGCGCATCGCTGTATCTTCCAGCCCTCGCCCTTCTCTTTTGGAAGAGGCGGAGAGACGGCAGGCTCAAAACTATTCCACGCTGAAGTCTATCTCCTGACGGACGCCAAAGCTTGCATAGAGAGCAGCCCTCGCTTCAATGGCTGAAATGATTCTGCCTCTCGGCTTCTCCCGGCTTGCTAAGGCGGGCGGCTTGCGATAGAACCTTGATGTACCGTTTATTAAGAGGAGTTGACGGTGACAGCGGTCGATAAAGAATTCGATTTCGATTTTAATGCAGACTCTCTAGCCGGTCGCGTTATCCTGGTAGCAGGGGCGACCGGCGGCCTGGGCAGCGCATCGGCGGCGCTTCTCGCCCGCGACGGCGCGACAGTGGTCGCAGGGTACCGAAGCAACCGTGCCCGCGCCGAAGCCTTGAAACAGGCTGTGGAAGCCCGATACGGCCAGTCCATACATCTCGTCGAGGGAGACATAACCGACCCGGCTTCGAGATCACGTTATGTCGAGGCAGCCGATTCAATGGGGGAAGGAATCTACGGGATGGTCTGCTTCACGGGCGATCCGGCCCGCGTCAAATTCGATGAGGTTTCCGACGTGGACCTGCATGCTTCCTTGCAGGAGAATTATGTTGCGCCTATCCTGCTTGCGCGCGAGGCTGCCGCTCGTATGCAACGGCGCGGTGTCGAAGGCGCTATCGTGATGATATCGAGCATGCAGGCGGTGGCCGTATTCGAATCGAGCATCAACTACGCTGGCCCCAAGTCCGCGCTCATTCAAGCCGCACGCATAATGGCAAAGCAGTGGGGCGGCCCCGGCGGCATACGGGTTAATGTGATAGCGCCGGGCGTGAACCGCGCCGGGATGGCGATGAAATCTATCGAATCGGCCAAGTACGATTTCTTCATCGAGCAAAAGATCATCCCGCGTTTCGGTCGTCCCGAGGACATCGCTCGCGCGGCGCGGCTTCTTTTGGAGCCAGACAATTACATAACCGGGCAGGTTATTACGGTCGATGGGGGGCTCACGCTGCGCCGCGACCGCGGTTGAAAAGAGTTCATCATCGAAGAGAAAGGGACAACAGATTCAACCACAGAGGAGACGGAGGAACACAGAGGAATAGCTATTGCAGAAACATCCTTTGAGTTCCTCCGTCTCCTCTGTGGTTAGGTTCAGATTCTTCGGAGGTCATCTTTGAAAAGTTATAGCATTCGCCTTCTTGCTCTCCTGGTTTTGATGTCTCTCGTCGCCGCAGCAGGCGAGGCGCAGCAACAGAAAGCTGAAAGCTTCACTATCACGCCGGACATACGGGCGGCGCTCGATCATATCTCCGCCGATTCGCTTCGAGGCCATTTATCCTTCATAGCTTCCGACCTGCTCGAAGGCCGCAACACGCCGTCAAGAGGTCTCGACATCGCAGCCGAGTATATCGCCGCCCAGTTCCGCCGGTCCGGGCTTGAGCCTGTCGGCGATGACGGCTACTTTCAGACAGCAAACTGGCTGCTGGCCGAGCGCAGCATGGAAGATTTCGAGCTGAGGCTCCAATCCAATGGCGAGACGATCAACGTCGGGACACGGCAGGTCAGCCTGGCCGTCGAAGGCAGAGTGGAGCTTTCGCGAGCGACAGTCTTCAAGGTCGATTATAAAGACGCAGCCGCGCTCGCTTCGCTCACCGGCGCGCAGGTAGAAGGCAAGGTCATACTGACCGAGATACCCGATTATCGCCGCGAGGAACGGTCCCGATGGGCCGAGATGTTCCGCGCGCAGAATGAGTTCCTCAACAAGATGAGCGAGCTTAAAGCGGCGCTCGTCATTTCAGTAGATCGAATCCAACAAGCCGGGAGCGGCGCAGGGACCGGGCGTCTGCTCAATCCGGAAAACAGACAGCCGCCCAGACCATCGGGAATGCCTCTCATCACGGCGCACGATCCGCAAGTCGTCAGGATTTATGATGCGCTCAAACCGGGGCCGACCGGTGCGACGCTCTCATTGCGGCTCTCCGCGCCGGTCGAAAACCCGGTCAGGCTTCGCAACGTTATAGGGATTCTTCGCGGCTCGGATGAGAAGCTTAAAGATACTTATGTGCTTGTGACCGCCCATTACGACCACGTAGGCATGCAGGCCGTAGGAGAAGGCGACCGTATCTTTAACGGCGCGAATGATGATGGATCGGGCACGGTCACTGTGATCGAGCTTGCCGCCGCGCTTTCGAAGCTTAAACAGCGGCCCAGGCGCAGTATCGTATTTATGACCTTCTTCGGCGAAGAGAAGGGGCTGCTCGGCTCGCGCTACTACGGGCGGCATCCGGTCTTCCCCATCGAGAAGACCGTGGCCCACGTGAACCTCGAACAGGTAGGACGGACCGACAGCTCGGAAGGGCCGCAACTGACGACCGCCTCGCTCACAGGTTTCGACTTTTCGGACATAGGCAAAACATTCAAGGCGGCGGGCGATATCGTAGGAGTGAACGTCTACAAGCACGAGCGGAACAGCGACCCGTTTTTTAGCCGCAGCGATAACCAGGCGCTGGCCGATCAGGGCGTGCCCGCGCACACCTTGTGTGTGGCGTTCCTCTATCCGGACTATCACCGCGTCGGCGATCACTGGGAAAAGATCGACTATGCCAACATGGAAAAGATCAATCGCCTTGTGGCGGTCGGACTGTTGATGATAGCCGAAAGCGCGCAGGAGCCCGCGTGGAACGAGGCTAATCCCAAGACCGCCCGATACGTTAAAGCATGGAAAGACCGGCGCGGCCTGAATTGAGGCTCTTAAAAAGCGATGTCATGAAAAAGGCCGCAGGATTCGCTCCTGCGGCCTTTAGCCTTCTTAACCGATATCTTCAAATCAATCGCCGTAACCGGCGCCGGTCACTTCTGGCTTCTTTTTGAGCCCGCCTAGCTGGACGATCTTAGGCTGTTCTACTCCTGGCTCTTTCAGGATGTGCTGGCGGTAGAGCTGCGCCATTCGCTCGTTCTCTTGCTGCTTGAGCCGCTCTCGCTGCGCCCGCAGCTTCTCTTCTCTGGCCGTCTTGGCAATGCCCAGCTCGTCGAGGTCGTGCTGCACCTCTTTCGTCACTATCTCATCCTTGAGCACGAGCGAGTGATCAGTGCTCGGCAGCGCCACGGCCTTGCCTCCGGCGAATATCTCGTGGCGACCGTGCTCTTCATACCACTTCGTGAGCGTCGCCGTCATGTGCATCTTCTCGATGATGTTCCGCCATCCTATGCCCGTGTTGTAGGCGCAGAAGGATATCTCTCCCTGCTGCGTCGCGTAGGGGATGATGCACTGCTCGGTCCGGCGGAAGTCATAGTTGAACAGGTCCTGGAACCACATCCCCGCGATGAAGAGGAAGTTCCAGCGGTCCTGCCGCCTCTTCTCGATATCTTCCTTCGTGCGGTCGCCGCTCACCTTTCCGTAATCGCGCCCCGTCGCGCCCCAGGTCTTGTCGAACTTCTGCAACAGGTCTAACAGCCTGAAATGTTTCGGCGCTTTGAACGGGTCGTAATTCTTCATGAGCGCGAGCGCCATGCCGAGAATCGACGGCCATTTGCCGCGCGCCGCGTCGTTCACCTTCGCCACATCGAGCGCAAGCTGCTCGCCGTGCAGGAATGCAGTCACCGGCACGCTCTCTTTCGTCTCCTTGTCTACCATCACCGCCATGCCGACCCCGCAGTTCGGGTGGCATCCGCAGTTGAGGGTCCCCCAGTCGTTGGCCGGGCCGTGCACAAGGTCGGCCCAGTCGCTGAACGTACCCATAAACGATATGGGGAACCAGTCTCTCACAGGCTCGCCGAGCCCTGTCTGGTTCTTCACATCGTGCGCGAGATGCGAGAGCGTGTATCGCTGCGCGTGCCGCCGCTCGTCCGTTATATCTTCGTCTCGTCCCGTAAACGACACCGGCTGGAAAGAGAGGAAGGATATCTTCTTCGGGTTGTCGAGCGCGAACTGGACGATGCGTCCAACCTGCTCGTTGTTTATCCCGTTTACGATGGTCGTTACGGGAACGATCTCGACGCCCGCGCTATAGAGGTTCTCTATGGCCCGCAGCTTCACATCGAAGAGGTTTCCGACCTTCCGGTGCTCGTTTGCGGCGTTTCCTATCCCGTCAAACTGCAAGTACGCATACCTGAGCCCGGCTTCTGCCGCCTGCTTGCAGAACTCGAAGCTCTTGGCGAACTCTATCCCGTTCGTGGCCGCCTGCACAGAGTTGTAGCCGACCTCGCGGGCATACCTGACCGCCTCGATGAAGTAGGGCGACAGCGTCGGCTCGCCGCCCGAAAACTGCACCGATAGCTGGCGCCGGGGCTTCAAGGAGATGGCGTTATCGAGAAGCTCCTTGATATCCTCCCAGGTCAGCTCGTGGACGAAGCCGACCTGATTGGCGTCCATAAAGCAGGGGTCGCACATCATGTTGCAGCGGTTCGTGAGGTCTATCGTAAGGACCGACCCGCGCCCGTACTTGATAGTGGAGGTGCCGTGATCGTGCAGCTTCTCGTCGTTATGAGCGCGGATATCGCTTCCGGGGAAGACCTCTTCGAGGTGGCGGAAGAAGGCCGGGTCAATCGACATGACGTCTTCGAAGTGGCCGTGTTTGGGGCAGTCCTTGACCATGAGGATCTTGCCGTCGCGCTCGATGATTTCGGCCTTGATCTCGCCCACCGCCTCATTGCGAAGGATGTCGACGGGCACTTCTCCGTCCAGTATCTTCTTGCGAATCTCGGGCACGCATCGCGGGCAGAGCGAATCCGTTGTGCGGGGCCAGCCCAGTTGCGGCTTGACCTTCTCATAAGATTTCAAAAGGGGCTTATCGGACCATCTGGGGGTGAATGAAGGATTCTGTTCTATGCGATTGACTCGCTCGAAGACCGCCCAGGTCCCGCGAGCCAGGTATGTCAACCCCTTCTCCAGGTACTTTATTGTTTTGGTCATATCCTCTCCTCAGTCCTAATAAACGCCGAGTCTATGCCAGGTACTCGGCAAGATCACGCTCAAGCTCTTCAGGCCGAACCGTCTCTCCGCTGTTGAGCCTATCCAGCACGCGCTCGATTATAGCTTTGGCCTCATCCTTCCTGGATTCAGACAGGAAGCCGTCAAAGAAGTGATCGCCCGCCATCGCGCGGTTGATCTCCGTCTCTTTGTTGTGCTCGTTTAATTCGGTGAAATAGACGACCTTATACCTGCGGTTGTAGCTCGCTTCCCGGTATATTTCGAACATTATCTTTTCGGATTCCCGCATAACCTGACTACAGTCGCCCCTCTCTTTCAATCCCCTGCCGCGCCGGCCTGACGGCCAGGCTGCACGTTGACTGAAAGCACGGGCAGCGATAGCCGCGAGCCGCGCTTATATTCCTCTTCCGCTTCGAGGCTGAGCCTCAGCATCCTCTCATACTCGGCGAGCCTCTCTTCCATCGTCTTCACCTTGCCCTTGTTCTTGATCATGTCCTCGCGGTAACGCCTGAGGAAGTAGGCAATCGTCTCGACCCTTATCTTGATAGAGCCGGTCGGCTTGTTCTCGTCGATGTCTTTGAAGCAGAAGTAAGGCGTCCCGGAGTTCTGGACCGTCTCTTCGACCACCGTATAGATCGGCGCGTCGTGGCCGCACTTGAATGAAGAGAGCTCGAGCGCGATCAGGTTCGGGTGGCGCGCCGTGTACTTGGCGGCCCATATCTTCCGGCTGGTGTTCTCGGAATACGAGTTCTTCCACGCGTCCTGTATGTCCATCGGGTGCTTGATTATCCCGGCGCGCACCTCGTCCCCGAACAGCCGCCAGAGTATGTCATCGTCTATCGGGAGCGAGTCCAT
>DASTET010001105.1:0-2930 GCA_035709445.1 Blastocatellia bacterium
ACGGCCCGCACCTCGTCATCGTCGCGGGCGTCGGCGAGGGCCGCAAGCATCTCGTGCACCATGACTTCCGACTATGCGTTCAGCTTTTCGGGGCGATTCAGCGTGATCGTAGCCACGCGGTCCTGCTTCTCATAAATGATCTGGCTGAACTCCATAAGACCTCCCTTCGAAAACCTGCATCACCGCCCGGTGAACTGCGGCTGGCGCTTCTCCAGAAAAGCGCGAACGCCCTCCTTGTGATCGTCCGTCATCGCACAGCGCAGGTGCGTCTCGGCTTCGCGGTCGAGCAGCGTCCGGAAATCTGTGCTGGCTGCGAGATTTATATTGGCCTTCATGTAGCGATAGCTCGTGAGCGGACCGTGAGCTATTCGGGCGGCTATCTCAACTGCCTCGGCCATCAACTTGTCGTGCGCGACCACTCGATTCAACAGGCCGAGCCTGTGGGCTTCGGCCGAGTCGATTACGTCGCTCAGAAAAAAGAGCTCTTTGGCCTTTGGCGCGCCCGCGTACTGCGTGAGCAGCCAGGTCGTGCCGAAGTCGCCCCCGAACCCTACCTTCGCGTAAGCGGTCCCAAGCCTTGCCTGATCCGAGGCGATGCGAAGGTCGCAGGCGAGGCAGACCCCAAGCCCCGCTCCCATGGCAAACCCGTTGACCGCCGCTATCGTGACCTTTGGCAGGTTGTATAAGAGCCAGGACAGCTCCTGCGCCTGCCGGAGCCGGTCGATCTCCTGCTCAAGCGTGCCCCGGTCTTCGTAGCGCCCCATGGTTGAAACGTCCCCGCCAGCGCAGAAGGCTCGCCCGGTCCCGGTTACGACGATGGCCCCGACCTCCGGGTCGCGGCCCCACGCCTTTAAGAAATCGATGGACTGGGAGATGAGGTCAGGGCTGAGCGCGTTGAGCTTATCGGGGCGGTTGAATGTGAGTGTAGCGACTTTATTCGAAACGTCTGTAAGAATCACCTTATCGGTCATAACGTGGGGACCTCCATGGCTATCGGGTGTGTTCGGAAATCTCGCCGTCTGTCGAACGGCCGTCACTGGCTCGCGCTGTTGCTATATGACTGCGCAATCTTTGCCAGCCTCTGCTGAATCTCTGCTTCGGGGAGCCACCGGCCCCGCACCATCACGCCGGACCGCCTGGCGATGCTTGAGACATCTTTCAACGGGTCCGCATCGATCAGGATCAGATCGGCGCGTTTTCCTGCGGCGATGGTGCCGAAGCCGTCTTTATCTTTGAAGTAGTCTCCTACGTTCTTTGTCGCCGAGCGAATGATCTCGTAAGGCGTCATGCCCGATTTGAGCATGTGCGACATCTCGCGGTGAATCGAGAATCCGGGCACGCTGAACTGCTGCGGCGAATCTGTCCCAAACAGTATGGGCACCCCTCCGTCGTGCAACGCCTTCAGTATTCGATTGCGGTTGGCGGCGATCTGCTCGGCGGTCTTGCGGTTATATTGAGGGTGTGCGATGCGGCCCTGGTATGCGTTCTTCCAGTTCTCTACCTGTTGGGGCGGCATGTATTTCAGCTCAGGGAAACTGACAAGGGTCTGCATGTCGGGAGCGCCGATTATGACCTCCCACAGGACCATAGTGGGCACGATCCATGCGCCTGCCTGTTTTGTCCGGCGCACCACGTCGGCCAGCCTGGCCTCATCGACCGGAGCATTCTCTGCTTTCAAATATTCGACGTAGCCGTCTATATGATCGATTGTCTCCTGCCCCATTTCGAGCGCGTGCAGCAACCCTACGTCGGCGGGTACGTGACCTGCGAACCGTATGCCGACTTCGCGCGCGGTCCTGGCCATAGCATCATATTCGTCTCGCGTCAGTCCGGGGTGAACTTTGAGCAGGTCCCACCCGGCCTTTTTCTGTTCGCGGACCTTCTCTATCGCCTGCGCGGGAGAATCGATGGAATTGCCGTTAAAGCTCGGCCCGGCCAGGTACAGAGTAGGTGATAAGATTTCTCCCCGGCTGGCCTTGTCGCGGAGTTCCAGTTGGTTGGGAGCGCCGAGCATCCCGCGAACCGTTGTGACGCCGTTTGCGACATAGAGAAACAGGACCGACTCGACATACTCTTTTGGAGCCTGCGGCGGGGGGATATGGCCGTGCATCTCAGCAAGACCAGGCATCAGATACTTGCCGGCGCCATCGATGCGCAGGGCGTCTTTCGGCACGCTGACCTTATTTGATGGACCGATCTGTGTGATGCGGTCGCCGCTCACGAGCACGGTCTGACCTTTCAATATGCGCTCGGAATCCATCGGGACGACGTTCACATTGACGAATGCGACATGGCGGCTTCCCGACTGGGCGGAGGCGCCGGGCAGCCCGAACGTGCCGGCGGAGGCTATCAGCAGAACCAGGAGAAGGCTTGTCCAGAATCTCATAGAGGCTCCCTTCCTATCCGATCATGAATCTGGCCGCCCCGTCTCGCGCAGCGGTGCGAACCGGGTTAGAATTTTACCAGACATCGCGGGTAGAAGTTACCCGAAGCGTGAATCCAACTGAGCCAAAGCCAGCGATCATCGCGGAAAGGAAGAGCGTACCATGACGATACTCGACACGATTGGCCGAACCAGGCTCGTTCCGCTACAGCATCTGGTCCCGGAGAAGAGCGCCCGGATTCTAGTCAAGCTGGAATATGAGAACCCGACCGGGAGCATGAAGGACCGTTCGGCGCTCGCGATGATTGAGGCGGCCGAGGCAGACGGACGGCTGTCGCCGGGCGGGTCGGTCGTTGAGTACACGGGCGGAAGCACAGGCGTGTCGCTCGCTTTCGTGTGCGCCGCCAAGCGCATCCCACTTCAGATAGTGACATCGGAGGCATTCAGCAAGGAGAAACGGGACCATATGAAGGCCCTGGGTGCTCGCCTCATCCTTGTCCCGAGCCCGACCGGCGGGACGACAAAGGCTCTGACTCTTGAGATGATC
>DASTET010001106.1:0-3966 GCA_035709445.1 Blastocatellia bacterium
ATCAAGCACGTCCGCCCCGGTAGGAATTTCGACCTGTCCTCTGGCTCCGACCTGCCTGATGCGGTCGCCTTCAATAAGTATCACTCCGTCTTTGATAGGCGCGCGGTCGGTCCCGGTAATCACCGTTGCACCGGTTATCACAAGAGGACGAGTGGTCTGCCCAGGCACCATCGCCTGCGTGATTAAACAGACAACGCATATGGCCAGCAATCGCTTCATACCTATTCCACAAAGAGCCAAGGCTCATACCGTCAAGCTCAGAATCGTATCTGTCTTCAACGTATATGAACTCCACACTGTTAGCCTTCAGTCGCAGGACGGCCAAAGTCGTGCCAGGGCTTTTTCACCCAGCCCTCGCTGTATGGACTCATGAGTTCCATCTTGAGGCGGATTTCTTTAAACAGCCACCTGCCATCATCTTGTTTTACCAAATCACTGTCATAAGTCCCGCCTATCCACACGGCCTCTTCACCAGCCCCCTTCGGGTCGGGCATGTTGGCCAGCTCCCACAGGTACCAGAAGGCGGTGGCGCTCCGCCCGTCTTCCGCAATCTCGATCGCTGGCGAGACCATGTAGTGGAGAGACCAGCTGATGATCTTGGGCGTCTCCAGAAAGAAAGCGCGCAATGTGTCATGGCCCTGATAGCGGCCGTAACCGCTGCCGACGTCGAGTGCGCCATCCTCGGTAAACAGCGGCAACATCAGGTCCGGGTCATTATGTTTGTCCGAGGCCCGCGCATACCTTACGAGTAAGTTCTTGATCGCCTGAATATCTTCAAGACGCTGGATCCTTGCTTCGAGTTCTCTAAGATCTGCTGTCCCTCCGCCAGGTGTTTCCATCGATTTACTCTCCCTTCTTTATCAGGATTCGAAGGCTGCCCCTTTTATTCTTTCGGGGTCATGTGCGGGACCTCTACAGGGATGAAACGTTCGGCAGGAAAACCGTCTACCACCTCCGGCTGCTTATAGAACTCGACGGCGGGCGCAACTTCAGCCAGTGATAGTGTGAGTTGCAACAATCGCTCGGCGTCCGGCGGCATGTTGTCGAGCCGGAACTGGTTCAGGTACTCGATTATTGCATCCATGCGGGGGAGCACCGTATCATAGACGGCCTGCACTTCTGACATAGGGCTGGTGCGGCGCTTGTAGTTGCGCTCCCGCTCGGTCGCCAGGGCCCAGCCGCTCAGGTGTTCCAGGTCATCGAACTCTTTCGGAAAAGACTTGTCGCTTGTGGTCGAGGCGTGCTTAGTCATAGTTGCTCTCTCCTGTTTAATAACCGACGTAATCCCGCAGCACTTTTATGAAGTGCCGGATACACAGCTCCTGATCCTGTAGCACGACATGGCTGATGGCGCCCGAAGCCAAACCCTCCTGGCTGGCCTCAAGCGTGCTCCCGTCTTCGAGCCAGGCGTCGCGCAACAGCACGCGCCCATACTCGCGGGCGAAGTGCTGAGCGAAATTCGCCGGCTCGACCAGGTAGACGCGGGCCTCCCAGACCGCCCTGTCGACGGTCATCGGCCATACGCTATGCGTGATGTACATCCCGAAGAACACCAGGATATGGAAGTTCGGGAAAATGATGTACTCGTCGAACGCCCAGTTGGGGCTGCGCGTCGGGTTGAGACCTGGCGGCATGTTCTCGGGCGCAAACTCCCGCTTGGTGACCGAAGTGCCGTACCTGTGCGCGAGCGTTTCGATAGGCGTGGGTTGGCGGTTCGTGTTTCCGAAGTAGGAGATCACCCGATGCCTCTTGAACAGTTTGATGTCGAGCGCGTGACGCGAGGGCTGCTCTTTATTAGTCAGGTATCCCGGCAGCGACCGCCGATGAAGCATCTTCGCGTGATAGCCCTCTTGCTGAGAATCGACGATTACCTTCCAATTGCATTTGAGGTCCATCTGCCAGGCATAGCATGAAGGCAAGGCGGAGTAAGGATACCCGGACAGAAGCCCGTCTATCTCGCCCAGGTACTCCCTGAGCGACTCTTTAGGCTCCCGCTCCATGTTGATAAAGATGAAACCTTCCCATACGTCTGCGGCGACCTGCATCAGTCCGTAATCGTCCTTGCAGAAATTAAAGAACATGTCCTCTTCCGGGACCCCTATGCAGGCGCCGTCGGTAGCGTAGGTCCACCCGTGATAGTTGCAGGCGAACTTCGTAGAGGAGCCTTTGTCGTTCCAGACCAGCTTCGTGCCCCGGTGACGGCAAACGTTGTGGAAGGCTCGCACCTGGCCATCCTTGCCCCTGGCGATTATCACCGACGTATTGAGCACGGCGATGTTTCGGACGATATAGTCACCGGGCTGCGGTATCTCGTCCGCCCTGCCGACGTTGAGCCAGGTGTGCCTGAAGACCTTTTCGCGCTCCTGCTCAAAGTATTCCTGCGACACATAGGGTGCTACGGGTATCAGCCCGCTTCCCAGCTCAGGATACTCAGTAGTCCATCTATACTCTTTTGTCACTGCTGACATGTTTGCCTCCTGATTCTTTCGAACTGCGGGCGCAGGCGCGAAAGGCCCACATAGTTGTCCTTGCCGTAACCGGCGCCAGTCGCAGTTAAATGGGTTAGTACTCTACACATGTTTGTCTTCCGTAGCCCCAGTGATTCACCCCACTCAGTATTGGCAGGTACCAGCTTAATTGTATCTCCCCGTCTGCGGGGATGCGCTCGTCACCTGCTTCCGGGCTTACATTCAAATCCGCCCCCCCGACTACTCGATTGACCGGAGGCAGCGTTATGCCTCGATCGAGGCTTCCGGTCGACACTATCGCGTCGGCCTCAGGGACCATGTACATCAACGGCGCTTCAACGCCTTCCTTGCCCCCGTGCTCGTAAGTCATGAAGACTGTTTTAATATCCTCTTTTTCGAGCGCCTGGGCGGTGAGCATGCCCTCCATAAACGCATTGCCGGCTCCGATCCAGGTTATTATCGCGCCGTCGGCACCCATCAGCTTGGCGAGTTTGGCTGCCTGGTTTGAAGAGAGCTGTTTTTCCTCGAAAGTCTCGAAACGCGTGCGGTGGAAGATCACCCCAGCGAAGTCGAGCGTATTGCCGTGCGCCGCGTAGAGTCGGTCTATGACCGGGTTGTTCACGTGTTCCCAGGAGGTGGGCTTGGCGGCGTGCCCGCCGAGCGCTCCCGGCAGCAGCGCTCCGTCAAGAATCTCATTCGGGTGGGCCCAGATCGGCATCCAGTCGGTGATATATTTACCGTACCAGGTGATGAAGGGCACCGGAAGATTCAACTGGGTTAGCGACTGGTTGATATAAACGACTCTGGGGAGGCCCGGTCCGGTCGGCGCCAGCTCATACCGACGCGTCTGAGGCGGCGTCTTTTCCAGAGTCGTTTCTGCCAGAAGTTGTGCAACTCGAAAACCTGCCTGCCTGAGCGCCTGGTGGTAATCGGCCAGCGAGTGGCCTGGTGCAAAACTGAAGGAGAGCACCAGGTTTATAGTCTGCGACAGCGGGCTGAGTGCGCCCGGCCCGGTCATATCGAGTATGGCTTCCAGCGCGGCGCCCGTGCCCGTAGCGATTTCTCGCGGGTACTCGCTCGAGATCACTACTGATACTCCGTTGAGGCGGTAGGTAGTCCCCTCGCCAACAGTGTCGACCGGTCCTGCAACACCCGGATAACAGGCGCCCGGCCCGCTGACCTTTATGCGCGGCTCGATGGCGTCGCACACGTGGATTATGCGGGCAGATTCTCCGGGGGCGACAAGATCAATTTCGACCTCGTCAATGCGCGGGTCGCTTTTGATATGCTGCCTTAAGTTCTCGCGATCAACCTGTAGCAGGTCGCCTTCGAGCTGGGTTGACGCGCCGAATTCTGCCCGGTTTACGGGGAATACTCCTATGTCGAGTTGCATTATCCTTAGCTCTCCTAAATCGTATGCGCTGGCCGGAAGATCGTCGGTGACGAGACTGGGGTGGTCAGCGCGCCGAGGGCTGTCTCCAGAATCTCTTTACGTATC
>DASTET010001107.1:0-3439 GCA_035709445.1 Blastocatellia bacterium
ACGAGATAGCCCTGTCATTCGACGCCACGGGGCTTCCTCCGCTGCCCCGAGGGTGGAAGCGGACGTTTCTTCTTTACGTCGATGGCTTCAGCAAAGAGATGGATATAAACTCGGCGAGCCCGGACGCGGTCGGGCCTCTGCCTTTCCACGGCATGAAGAGCTATCCATACAAAGCTCCCGAAACGTACCCGATGACCCGCGCCCGCCGCGAGTATATCGAACGCTACAACACGCGACTCGTCGCCGCTCCAATTCCACGAGTCGAGGCCGAGCTTGCCATCAAAGGACATTGAAGTCATGGAGCATATAAGATATTCAGTCGCCGCGTGCCAGACCGACATGCCCAACCCCGTGGAGCGCCGCGCGATGCGCGCAAACACCGACCGTATGCTTGCGATGATAGACGCAGCCGTGGCCGGAAGCGCGCCGTTTCTTCCCGTGCGGTTAGTAGTCTTTCCTGAGTTCGCGCACGCGGCGCCGGTCTTCCCGACGGTCGCAGAGCTGATCGAAAAGCTCGCCATCCCGATTCCGAACGACCACACCGAGCGATTGGAACAGAAGGCGCGCGAGCACGATATCTTTATACAGACCGGCTCGATGCTCGAAGTCGACGGCCGGTGGCCGGAGGTTGTTTTCAACACGACCTGTTTGATAGGGCCGGAAGGCATTCTCTACAAGTATCGCAAGGTGAACACGTGGATACCTTATGAGGTTCACTCAAGCCCGCACGATCTCGAAGGCTACGACGAGCCGCTGTTTCCGGTAGCGGATACGCCTATTGGCCGGATAGGCTGCGCGATATGTTACGACTGGCTCTTTCCCGAAGCGATGCGCCAGCTCGCCGCAAACGGGGCCGAGGTGCTCGTGCGGGTATCGGCTTACATGGACCCGTGGGGCGCGACCGAGCCTATGGACTGGTGGACGGTTGTGAATCGCTGTCGCGCTATAGAGAACATCGCCTATGTAGTGGCGGCGAATCAGGGGGCGAGCCTGAAGTTTTATCCGCCTTATTCGTGGCCGGGCGGGAGCCAGGTCGTAGATTATGACGGAAGGCTTCTTGCCGTAGCTTCTCCCGGGCCGGGCGAGCGGATAGTAGTCGCGCCCATCGATATAACCGCGCTCCGACACGAGCGCGCGACGCGAAGGGGGCATCACATGCTCGCCCATCTTCGCACCGAAGCATACCCTGTCTATTCAAACCATATATACCCGCCGAAGATCGAGCGCGGATCGGAGCTATCCTACGAAGGCAATAACGAATTGATAGAGGAGTCGAAACGGCGGCTTGAAGGATCGAGCCGCAAATAGACGCAATCTGACGCAGCGATCAGGGTCTGGCGAAGACTATGGGGCTGGCAGAGGTTATGCCTTTACCTTCCTCGATAGTGATCTCTTGATTCGCGGCGACATCGGAAAGCGTCTGCTTCACGCCGTTCGGCCAGGTGATCTCTACGGTCTGCGCCTTTTCGGCCTTGCCGAGCCCGAATGTGAGGGGCAGCTCGCTTTGCGAGCAATAGCTTGAACCGGTCCTCACCATGTTGAGCAGCCTTACCTTGTCGGACAGGGTGACGGCGATCTTTGCGCCGATTCCGTCGCGGTTCGACGCCGTCCCGCCCGTCTTTATGCGGAGCAGGTTGTTTTGATTGCCGCCTTCGTTGCGGAGCAATCGCGCCGGTCCGTTGTTTGTGGTTACCAGAAGGTCGAGGTCTCCGTCTCTGTCATAATCGCCGTAGGCCGCGCCGCGCCCGACAACAGGCTGTTGCAGCGCGCGTCCGAGCTTTGCGGCCACGTCTTGAAACCTCTTTTTGCCGAGGTTGCGAAAGAGGTGCGGGGGCTGCGCGTATTTGATCTTGGGCTGGACCGTGCTTATGTCGTCCGAGACATGGCCGTTTGCCGCGAATATATCGAGCAGCCCGTCGAGGTCGTAATCGAAGAAGAAGCACGCGAAGGCGAGCGTGAGGAGCGAGTCCTGGCCTACGGTAGATGTCGGGGCTTCGTCTATAAAGAGGCCGTTGCCCTCATTCTTATAAAGCGCGATCATCTCGTTTGAGAAGTTGCCGATGACCAGGCCCAGTCTGCCCGACCCGTCGAAATCGGCAGCGTCTGTGCCCATGCCGGCCCGCGCCACGCCCGCATCGCTGAACGCCACGCCTGCCGTCGTCGCCTCGTCGGTGAACGTGCCGTTGCCGTTGTTGCGATAGAGCTTGTTCGGCTGCGTGTCGTTTGCGACGAATATGTCCATCCACCCGTCGCTGTCGTAATCTATCATCGCCACCCCGAGCGATTTCGATGTCGGGTCGTTAAGCCCCGCGCGCTCCGTTACGTTCTCGAAGCTGCCGTCGCCTTTGTTGCGGTAGAGGGTCGGGCTTTGCCCCTTGTATCTTTCGGGCGTGCAGTAAGACTTGTTCTTGCCGTCGAGAGTGCAATGTATGTCTTTTTCGATAGACCACTCGACATAGTTGCAGACGAAGAGGTCGAGCTTTCCGTCGCGGTCATAATCGAGCCAGGCGGCGCTGGCGGAAAAACCGGGGTCGCCGACGTTGGCCCTCGCCGAAACGTCCGAGAACCTGCCCCCGCCGAGATTTCGAAAGAGGCGGTTCGGCCCGAGACAGGTGATGTAGATATCGACCAGCCCGTCATTGTCATAATCGGCAATCGCGCAGCCGAGCCCGTACATTTCGACCGCAAGCCCCGCCTCTGCTGTGACATCGGTGAATGTACCGTTACGGTTGTTGTGATAAAGCGCCGAGAAGGATTTCGCGCCCTTGCGTTCGGGCCAGCTCATAGAGTTTATGAGCAGTATGTCCTGCCACCCGTCATTATCGTAATCGAGAAAAGCGCCGCCCGCCCCAAGCGTTTCGGGCATATATTTTTTCCCGTAGGCCCCGCTGTTGTGTTTGAACTGAATCCCGGCCTGCTCGGTCGCATCGATGAACTCTATAGGCCCTGAGTACCTGGGCGCCTGTTCCGGCTGAGGAGCTTCGACCTGGCTTGAGGCCGCTTCCGACCCGGCGGCGGTCTTCGCTTTCGTTGTCTGATCGGCAGCCTCATCGGCGGGCGGGCTCACGCAGCCCGCGAGCGGCAATGCGAGTATAAATGAGATCGCGTAACAAAGAACGTTTTTCCGCATCGACCCTACCTCTCAACCCCCATGCTAGAAGGCGCGATTGACCGGCAGCTTTGGACACCCGATGTATTTCAAGAGGCCCCCTCGCTCAAATGGCCACAATATATCACCCATCAAGGTGGCTCGCAACACGGCCCGACCTCAAGGCCGATGGCTCGAAAGCTGATTGAAACATCGATTTGAACTGCCTGGGATGTGCGGCTATCATGGCCCACACGTTTCGCAAGGAGAATAGTTATGAAGCATCCCGGCAGTCTTCGGATATCGGTCGCGATTGCATTGTTCCTCGTTTGCTCGCTTTCAGCCCTGGCG
>DASTET010001108.1:0-2596 GCA_035709445.1 Blastocatellia bacterium
TAGAGCGATTTCTTCAGATACTGGTCCTTATAACTGAGCAGGCGCAGGGCGCAATCCTTACCGAGGATCAGCGCCAGGCGCTCGAAGCCTCGCTCCGCTATTTTCGCGTTGCGGCCCCGAAGCACACGATGGATGAAGAAGAATCGCTCTTTCCGAGGATGCGCGCTTGCGACAACCCTCAGGCACAAGCCGCGCTTGCCCGGCTCGATTCGCTGCACGCCGACCACTTGCTTGCAGACGAACTGCACCGGCAAATAGATGCCGTAGGGACTCGCTGGCTTGAGGAAGGCCGGCTTTCGAGCGGGCGGACGCATCGTCTGGCCGAGATGCTCGACGAGCTGTCCGATATTTACAGGAGACACATCGCGCTGGAAGACGCCGAGCTATTTCCTCTTGCGGCCAGGGTGCTTGATCGAGACGAGATCGAAGCTCTCGGACGCGAGATGGCTCAGAGACGAGGCATCGATCCGGATGCGCTGGAAATGGAAAGAAGCCAGAAATAAGAAGCCAGAAGCCAGAATCTATCGAATCATCTCTCGATTGAAGCCGAGTGAAAGTGATCAGAACCAGTTCTCTACAGACTTCTGGCTTCTGACTTCTGGCTTCTGGCTTCTTCCTAAATCCGCCAGATTTGCATTGATCGATTCGTTCGCGTATCTTACTAAATAGAGATGAAGCAGCGCGGGGAGTATGGATAAGGCGACGATCAAAGCAACAGTCTGGGGGCTGGTCTTTACGCTTATAACGGCCGGACTGATCGTAGTCGGCTCGCGCAATCTCTCGCATTTCGACGCGGCGCTGGTCGGTTATACATTCGCCGTGCTCTTCGCCGTCTTCGCCATAGTCTATCGTTACGCCATGTGGCTACAGCGACCGCCGACCGCGCTCTACTGGAAGCGCGGGTGGCAGGTCTTCTTTCGGCCCCGTCATATCGCGCGCAATCTGGCGACCTGGCTCAGCCGCATCACGGGCGAGTTCGCGCTCAACCTCTTCATTTTCAGACGAGGAGAGCTGAGGGGCGCTGCTCACTGGCTCATCATGTGGGGATGCGTGATTGCTGTCGCCATCACGTTCCCGCTCGTCTTCGGGTGGATACATTTCCAGACGCTGCCCGACGATCTGAGCTGGTACAGGACCTATATTTTCGGGTTTCCCACGTTCGCGTTTCCCATAGATTCTATATTCGGCTTTATGATCTTCCACGGCCTTGTATGGGCCTCTTTTCTCGTCATCGCGGGTGTTATGCTCGCGATGCGCCGCCGCATGCGCGATCATCAGGCCGCGGTTCTCCAGCAGTTCGGCGAAGACTTCCTGCCGCTCATCCTGCTTTTCGCCATCAGCGTCACAGGTCTGATGCTGACGGCCAGCTACACCTGGATGAAGGGGTACGCCTTCGACTTTCTGGCGATACTCCATGCGATAACGGTTATATTCACACTGTTGTGGCTTCCGTTCGGAAAGTTCTTTCACATCTTTCAACGACCCGCGCAGCTTGGCGTGAGCTTTTACAAGGACGTGGGGCAGAGAGAAGACCTCGCGACCTGCCGGCGCTGCGGCTCGCCGTTTACATCGCGCCTGCACGTCGAAGACCTGATACAGGTCGAAAAACAGCTCGGATACCGGTACGAAATAAATGACGGTTCGGTCGGTCATTATCAATGGATATGCCCTAGCTGTCGCCGCGCGATGCTTGTGCTTGCGCAGGGGCGCGCGTGGCAAGACCATATCGGCGGCGAGCCGATTCGCACGAGCGCACCGCCCTTCCTGCCGCAGCCTATGCTCGGCAATCCTCAAACAGACTTCGGGCCGCTCGGAGAGGAGGACAGGCAGAACTTTCATCCGTGAGCGCTCGCAAAGCCTGGCAGAGCGAGACTGGATTCACTGATATGGCAGCTATACCGGACAATCTAAACGACGTCATCGAACATTTCGGCCCGCACCTGGCCTACTCAAGCGGCGTGCGCCTGGCTACAGGCGTAGAGCCCGACCGCCTGGTCGCGACCCATTGCTGTTTCTGCGGCCAGCAGTGCGGCATAAACCTCAAGGTCAAGGACAACCAAGTCATCGGCTTCGAGCCGCGCGAAGATTTTCCGTTCAATCGAGGAATGCTCTGCCCCAAAGGGGTCAAACGGTATCTACAGGGATCGCACCCGGACCGACTGCTCACGGCCTTGCAGCGCGACCCGTCGGCTGAAGGCGGGTTCAGCCCCGTTTCTTATGATAAGGCCATCGCTCGCGTAGCATCGGAGATCGAACGCATCTCTTCGACTTACGGCCCGGACGCATTCGCTGTTTTGAGCGGAGCAAGCCTGACCACGGAAAAGGCTTATCTGATGGGCAAGTTCGCCCGCGTCTGTTTAAAGACCGCAAACATCGATTACAACGGGCGGCTCTGCATGGTGAGCGCCGCCGGGGCTAACTGGAGGGCGTTCGGCATAGACCGCGCCGCAAACCCCTGGTCCGATATTCCGCTGGCCGAAGTCGTCTGGATCAGCGGGGCCAACGTCGCCGATTGCGCCCCGATAACTACGAACTACGTCTGGCAGGCGCGAGAGCACGGCGCAAAGATCATCGTGGTCGATCCTCGGATAACGCC
>DASTET010001109.1:0-7306 GCA_035709445.1 Blastocatellia bacterium
AAAGCAGGGTGACTGAGCCTCATTGACCGCAGAGGACGCAGAGGAAGAAAATTCCTCTGCGTCCTCTGCGGTAATCGCGGTTGACGATGATCGACAAACGAATCTATATTCAACCAGGCGCATGCCGTCTCGAATCATGCAAAGTAAAAGGCTTTCAAACAACCGCTCGAATAGAGGTGCGGTCTATCCCTTCACGGCCATAGTAGGCCAGGAGGAGATGAAGCTCGCGCTGCTTCTTACGGTGATAGACCCGAACATAGGCGGCGTGATCATCATGGGGCACAGGGGCACGGGGAAATCGACCGCCGTTCGGGCCCTCGCGGACCTGCTTCCACCGATCCGCAGAGCTAAGGGCTGTTTATATGGTTGCGATCCCGGTCCAAAGGCCGACCATTGTTCTGACTGTCGCGAGCGTCTTTCGAAAGGATTAAAACTCTCGGCAGAACGCGCGCCCGTCCCTGTCCTAGACCTGCCGCTCGGGGCTACCGAGGACCGCGTGTGCGGCACGCTCGATATCGAGCGCGCGCTTGTCGAAGGCGTGAAGTCATTCGAGCCGGGATTGCTCGCAAGGGCCAATCGCGGGTTTCTTTACATCGATGAAGTCAACCTGCTTGACGATCATCTCGTCGACGTGCTCCTCGACTCGGCTGCAAGCGGAGTCAATGTAGTCGAGCGTGAAGGGATTTCGGTAACGCATCCTGCCAGGTTCGTGCTTGTCGGATCGGGCAATCCCGAGGAGGGCGAGCTGAGACCGCAGCTTCTTGACCGGTTCGGCCTGTTTGCCGAGATAACCACGATAACCGACCTTGATCAGCGAATCGAAATAGTAGAGCGCCGCGAGCGGTTCGAGATGGATGCCTCGGACTTTCGAGAATCTTTTAAGGAGCCGCAGAATTTGCTGCGCAACCGTCTGCAAAAGGCACGGGCCATGCACGCGGATGTCAGGATCGAACGCCCGCTGCTGCGCCGCGTCGCCGGGCTGTGCGTCGCGCTCGAAATCGATGGGCATAGGGGCGAGCTTACCATCGCGCGTGCATCCAGGTCGCTTGCTGCGCTTGAAGGGCGCCCTTACGTAACGGCTGATGATGTGAGACAGGTTGCGCGTATGTCGCTGCGCCACCGTTTGCGCAAAGACCCTCTTGAGCGCATAGAATCCGGCGAGCGAATCGACAGGGCTATAGGCGAGTTCTTCCCCGAAGCGGGACCGGCGGTCCGGCTCAAAGCGATAAGGTGACCGCAACCAGTTATGAAGAACCCGATTAAAAAGGCACGTGCTGAGCCCGCGCCTTCCACTCATATGAGGCTGTCGATCAATGCCGTCGCGGGGTATGAAGATGCCAGGGAGGCACTCATGCTCCTAGCAGTCGAGCCTCGGCTCAAGGGCGTGCTGATCGCTTCGGGGCCGGGCACGTTCAAAAGCATGCTGGCACGCTCATTCGAGACCCTGCTGCCTCGAACCCGGAATCCGCGCGAAAGCCGCCTCATAGAGCTGCCGCTGAACGCAACCGAAGATCGTCTGCTCGGCGGAATCGATATCGAGCTCACCCTCTCAAAGGGAAGAAGAGAGGCCGCTGCCGGACTGCTCGCGCAGGCCGACGGCCGGGCGCTCTACGTCGATGAGATCAACCTGCTTGACCCGGCGCTGGTAAACCACCTGGCGGCCGCGCTCGATACCTGCCTGGTCCGGCTTGAGCGAGAAGGCATCAGCGAGTCTTACTCTTCGGATTTCGTGCTTGTAGGGACTTATGATCCAGCCGAGGGCGAGCTGCTTCCAGTAATTCAGGACCGCGTCGGGCTGATCGTCCGCCAGCAGCCGGAGACCTCTCCGGATCGCAGGGCGGAAAATGTCAGCCGCTTGATCGATTTTGATCGGGATGTTTTTGATGGCGATTCGGATTCAATAGTAAAGACGATAGAGGATGCCAGAGAAAGACTTCCCGAAGTATTCACCTCGCGCCAGGCCATCAGGCAATTATCGCGTTCGGCGCTTGAGCTTGGGGTTCGAGGTAACCGGGTAGACCTCTTTGCAATACGAGCAGCTCGCGCCTCTGCCGCGCTGGCAGGCCGGGCGTCGGTCGAGGAAGACGATCTCGTCCAGGCCATAAAGCTCGTCCTGCTGCCCCGCGCAACCAGAACTCCCGCTCTCGACGAGCGGGTTGAGGATCAGATACAGAAGGAAAAAGGTGTAGAGAAGGAAGAGTTCAGTGATAGTCGGAGCGAGCTGTCAGATGAACCCGGCAACGACGCAACAGGCTCTGGGAGCGGCTTTCGGGAGCTTGTTATGAAAGCGACCGACTCGCGCTTTCCGCTCGATCTCTCATTAACCCATCTGAAGCAGCCGGCCCGCCCTGCGCCCGGAAGACGCGCGCGGTCGAAAAACGTCACAGGGGGGCGATACGCGGCAAGCACGCAACGGCGCTCTTCGCGCGCGCGCGTGGCGATCGATGCAACGCTTCGCGCCGCCGCTCCACATCAAGCGAAACGGAAGGGAATGAATATGCAGGTGGGGCAGCGTACAAGCGTAGCGGTCGAGGCTGGCGACCTTCGATTCAAAGTCCTCAAGCGACGGGCCGGCTGTCTTATCATTTTTGCGGTAGATGCGAGCGGGAGCATGGCAGTCAACCGCGTGGCGCAGGCAAAAGGGGCTATGACGAGATTGCTCGAAAGGGCGTACCTCCATCGCGACAGGGTTGCCTTTATAAGCTTTCGGGGAGGCGATGCAAAGGTTCTGCTCCAGCCTACTCGCAGCGTCGCCCTGGGAAAACGGCTTATCGATGCGCTCCCTTCGGGGGGCGCGACTCCGATTGCAAAGGGTTTGCTCAAAGCTATAGAAGTTGCGAGACAGGCCCGGTTGCAGGAGAAGACCGGCTCTCTACTGCTCGTCTTCACGGATGGAAGAGCAAACGTCGGTTTGCGGACCGATCATTTAACCGATAGAGTCGAACGTGAGGCGGCGATTCAAGAAGAGCTGAAAAAGATAGGCGCGGTATTGGATCAGGAAAATGTGCATCCGGTTGTGATCGATACCAGGGCGAAGTTCTTATCCGGTGGTGAGGGCCGCGCGCTCGCCCGGCTTCTCGGCGCGCGCTATCTTTACCTTCCCCGGGCCGACGCCGATTCGATCAGCTCCGAGGTGGCAAGGCTCGCGACCGGGTTGAACGACCGATGAGTGATAAGCCCTCAAATCAGGACCGCGACAGACGGGTTCTCGATCTATTCGACCGTGTGCTTGAGATTGAGCAACGGCTGATCCCGACGGGTTTGCATGTCTTCGGTCGAGCATCTACGAAAACAGAGATAGTAGATATGCTCTGCATGGTGGCCTCATTTGATCGCCCGGAGCGAGGAATCCGCGCATTGCCCGACCTTGTAGCAAGCGGGCTCGGTCTCGCCGATTACTCGACGCTTGTAAAAGAGAGCGCGACTTCCGATATGAGCCTGGCGCACCGTGAACAGGTGGAGAAAGCGGTGCGTGATTCGGTTCGTTGTTACGTCGCAGGCGGCAAAGACGGCGCGGAGCAGGCTTCGAGGCTGTTGCTGGATAGAGCTTCGGTGCCGGTTGAAGAGTCGATGAAGGTCTTTGCGCTGCTCGGCGAGATTCAGAGCGAGCTGCGCAGGAGCAGCGAGATCGAAGGTCTGTTGCGCGCGCTCAGGGGGGAGTATATAGAGCCGGGGCCTGGTGCTGATATTGTTCAAAATCCTTCGATACTCCCGACAGGCAGGAACACGCATGCGATAAACCCGAACTCTGTGCCTTCGGTGTCCGCGATGCGACGCGCCGAGCCGCTCGCACGGGCGCTTGTTGATCGCTTTAAGAGCGAATCGGGCCGATATCCCGAGAGCGTAGCGATGGTGCTCTGGGGCATCGACAATATCAAGACCGAAGGCGAGAGCGTGGCGCAGGCGCTATGGTTGCTGGGCGTGATGCCGCGCCGCGATTCGCTCAACCGAGCGACCGACGTGGAGGTCATCCCGCTAGAGCGTCTGGGGCGTCCTCGCATCGATGTCGTTATGACCGTGTCGGGCATATTTCGCGATCTCTTTGGCGTTACTATGTCGCTTCTGGACAGGGCGGTGAGGTCGGTCGCCTCGCTCGACGAGCCTGAAGAGCTGAACTATGTAAAACGGCATGCGAGGCGACAGGTGGAGGAGACCGGATGCTCGTTTGATGAAGCTGTGGTTCGGGTCTTCTCTAACGCTGCGGGCAACTACGGCACGAACGTCAACTTCATGGTTTTAGACAGCCAATGGGAGCAGAGCGGCGAGCTTGGCGACCTGTTCATAACCAGAAAGTGTTTCGCCTATGGCAAGGATTCGCGCGGCAACAGCTTTGACGGAATGGAGTCGAGACGGCTGCTTGAACGCGCGCTTGCAAGGGTCGAAGCCTCATACCAGAGTCTGGATTCGGCAGAGGTGGGGCTGACGGATGTCGACCATTATTTCGAGTACCTCGGCGGGGTATCGAGAGCGGTTGAAGAGCAGTCAGGTGCTCGACCACGAATATTTGTCGCAGACTCATTAGCGCCCGGCGCAAAGGTCCGCACACTGGAAGAGACCCTCAGGCTTGAGACCAGGACAAAAGTGCTGAACCCGAAATGGTATGAAGGTATGCTCGCGCACGGTTTCAGCGGGGTGGCGGAGATCGAGCACCAGGTCTCGAACACCTTCGGATGGTCCGCCACCGCCGATGCCGTCGATGACTGGATATACGATGAAGTCGCGCAGACCTACGTGCTCGATCAGAAAATGCTTGAGAGGCTACGCACGCTCAACCCACACTCGGCCCGCACGCTTGTAGGGAGGCTTCTTGAGGCAGCGGGTCGCGGGTTCTGGTCCGCCGATCAAAGCGTGATCGACCGCCTGCAAGATGCTTTCAATGAACTTGAAGACGAGCTAGAAGGTGTGGGGCAGTTAAAACATGTCTGAACAGGTGAAGATCACAGTCCTCTATGTCGGCGCAAGCCTGCTTGCGCCGCTTAAAAAGGCTGAAAGCGAGATTAATCGCCGGTTCTCTTTTAAGCTGTGTCTGTCGGCGTACAATTGCGGCGGCCCGATCGCAGCCGATGATTGGGAGCACGTCGAATGCGATCTGCGCGGCTCCGACATTGTCTTCATCATACACGTCACCGACGAAGATAATGCGAAGCGAATCACGGGCGCGCTCGGCGGCGGCACGCGTACTGGTCGGACTGTGATCGCCTTCAACTGTATGCCCGAGTTGATTCGGCAGACGCGAATGGGGCGGCTCGATTTCAAGAGCCTGATGAAGCCCGGCGTAGGTAACGCCGCAAAGCGAGACCGCGAAACCGCCAGCCGGAACCTTGTAAAAAGGCTTGGCTCGTGGATGTCCGATACTTTCAAAGCAAGAGGCCAGGCAAAAAAGAGGGGAGGCCACGGCCAGTACCTGAAGCTTATAGCGAAGCTGCCGACCCTTTTGAGGTTTGTCCCCGGCGCAGGTCGCCTCCGCGATGTGAAGAATTATCTCTACCTGTTTTGCTACTTTCTACAGCCCACGCCTAAGAACATAAGCTCGATGCTTCTTTATGTCATCAAGCACTACAAGCAGGGCTGTAATGTCGACGAGAGGATCGAGCCTCCCGAGAGATTGCCTGCGGTGGCGATATACCACCCCGAAGCGAAAGCCATGTTCGACAGCTTCGACGCGTATCGAGACTGGTACGAGCGAAGACTCGATCGAAAGCTTGACCCGGCGAGCACGGTCGGGCTTCTTCTCCTGCGGCCTCAGGTGGTGAGCGATTCGCGAAAGCATTATGACTATCTCATCCGGGCCATCGAGCGAGAAGGGCTTGGCGTGATCCCCTCGCTCTCGACATTCATGGACAATCGCGATGCGTGTCTGAAGTTTTTTGCAGAGTCGGGAGAGGATGAAAGGCCGCTCGCTCGCGTCAGCCAGATTGTATCGCTTACCGGGTTCAGCTTTGTCGGCGGGCCTGCTATGAACGATTCCGAAGCCGCTTCGGAGTTTCTCAGCTCGCTTGAGACGCCTTACCGCTCGCTGGTCTCGCTCGATATTCAGACTATCGAGAGCTGGCAACAGAACAGGCTGGGCCTAAACCCCATACAGTCTGCCATGCAGGTAGCCATCCCCGAAATTGATGGGGCGACCGAGCCTTTCATATTCGGAGGCATCACCGATAAGGGCAACGATCCGGGACCTGTTGAGGAGAGGTGCGAAAAGATTGCGCGGCGGATTGCCCGGTGGAACAGGCTTAGGGTATCGAAAAGGTCCGATTTGCGGCTGGCTCTTGTACTCTTCTGTTTCCCGCCGAACAAGGGAAATATCGGCACTGCCGCCGACCTCGATGTTTTCCCGAGCCTTATGGAGATCCTTGCCGGGCTGAAATCTGAAGGCTACAGCCTGGACCTGCCCCCGAGCGCGGAGGAGCTGCGCGAGCGATTGATTATAGGAAATGCGGCGGAATATGGGGCCATGGCAAACGTGGCTCATCGCATGAGCGTCGAGGAGTATCGCAGACTCTTCGCGCATATAAAGGATATTGAGCGGGAGTGGGGCAAGCCTCCCGGCGCAATCAATTCGAACGGGAGCGAGCTTTTGATATCGGGCATCGAGCTTGGAAATGTATTTGTCGGCGTGCAGCCTACATTCGGGTATGAAGGCGACCCGATGCGGTTGTTGATGGCAGAAAGCAGCTCGCCTCACCACGGGTTTGCTGCGTTTTACACCTACATAGAGAAGGTCTTTCGCGCCGATGCGGTTCTTCACATAGGGACGCACGGCTCGCTTGAGTTTATGCCCGGCAAGCAGGTTGGTCTCTCATCGAGTTGCTGGCCGGACCGCTTGATCGGCGATTTGCCGAATATCTATCTCTACAGCGTTAATAACCCTGCCGAAGGCGCAATTGCCAAACGTCGCTCGTACGGCGAGCTTATATCGTATCTGACGCCGCCTATCGAGAACGCCGGGCTCTACAGAGAGCTTGCTTCGCTCAAGGAATTGCTCTCGGCCTACCGCAACGCCAGGACCGAAAGAGAGAGGGAGCACCTGTTTCAGGAGATAGAGGCTCAGGCCCGCGCGTTAAACCTGTGACCGGAGGCTGTTGCCGCATTCCCTGCAATGTGTCCTGCGCCTGGCGTTCAGCGTGCGGCACTGGCTGCAAGTGTAGTACATCCTCCGCGTAAAAAGGTTTGTCAGGATCGCGCTCAGGACAAGTATCCCGCCAAGCACGACTACTGTGATTATTGTGTCTGTGATCGAGTTCATTTTTGTAACGGCACAATAAGAATAGACAGGATTTCGAGGATAAACAACATCGATTAATGTCGG
>DASTET010001110.1:0-2622 GCA_035709445.1 Blastocatellia bacterium
GCTCCAGATCGATCTCATAGGGGCCACGCTCACCGAGTATCCTCCCCGTCGGGTGCGCAAATACATTGGGATAACCTGAACGAATCGCCGTCACGACCCTGTCGGTAATCTGCTGTCGCTCCTGGTTGAAACCGGAGTGAATAGAACAGACGATCCAGTCGAGCCGGTCCAGCACATCTGTCGGCATATCGAGCGAGCCGTCGAAGAGGATATCGACTTCGGCCCCTTTCAACACTCGTATATCCTCAAACTCGCTCGCGACCGACTCTATCTCCGCAATCTCTTCAAGCAGCTCTTTCGGCGTGTTGCCGTTGGCTATTGAGCAGGCCATTGTGTGATCGGTTATGGCGATGTACTCGAACCCTCGCGCGCACGCGGCCTCTACCATCTCGCGGACAGTATTCTGACCGTCCGACCAGGTGGTGTGCATGTGGAAATCGCCGCGAATATCCTCTCTCGAAATCAGACGCGGCAGCCGGTTTTCCCGCGCGGCGGTTATCTCGCCCAGCCCTTCGCGAAGCTCGGGCGGCACGTATTGAAGATCGAGAGCGTTGTAAAAGTCCTCTTCGGTCTCGATATGTAAGGCTTCCCCGCGACCTCTTCTGCCGCGCCCGCCTTCCCTCCCGCGAGTAAGCCGGAACCCCTCGAAGCTCAACCCGCCCGTCGCGGCTTCGGCTTCAAGGTCTTTCAGGTGCTCGACCGACCCGGTCGTGCGCACAATCGCCGCCGCATAGTCCTCGGGAGCCGTTACGCTAAGCACTACCCTCGTCCCTTTTGCTGTCTGCCCCTCAACGCGGTCGGCGCGAATCGTATTCACCTCGGCAAGCTCAGGCGTCGATGCGAACCGGGCCGCGAGGTCATCGCCCATGCCCGCTGCGAGTATGTCTATACGGTCGACCATCTCGCGCCCCCGGCGGACCTGTCCCGTGATTTCGATCCGATGTTTCTTCAGGGCAGGGTCTGCGGGATCGGTTGACGGGTCGCCAATCAAGCGGGCTATGATCGAGCGCGCAAGCTCGGCGGCATCCTTGAGCCTTACAAGCCCGCGCTCGGTCTCTAACCTGTCGAGCGATTTTAATACCCGCGCGGCGGTCTTCTCGCCAAGTCCGGGGACTGAAAGCAGCCCGCCCCCCTCGGCGAAAGCCTTCAATTCTTCAAGGCTCTTTATGCCGAATTCACGATAAAGCAGTTGAGATGTCTTTAGCCCTACGCCCGCGACCCGGCGCAGGTCGAGGACCGTTTCGGGGGTCTCCGCTCGAAGCTGTTCAAAGTAGGATGAGGTCCCGGTCTTGATGATCTCAACTATCTGGCCGCTGATCGATTTGCCTACTGACGGTATCTTTTGAAGCCCGGCGGCCCCGCCGCGCTCCGCAAGATCGGCGACCGATTCGCTCATCTCCATAACAGACTCGGACGCGAGCCGGTAGGAGCGAGACTTGAAGGGGTTTTCATCCCTGAATTCGAGCAGGTCCGCTATGCGCTCAAGCACGCGGGCCACATCGCGGTTATCTATCGCGAGTTTGCCGTCATAAACATTGCCCGCCCGGTCCATAACATTAGGCTATATATGGCCGCGCAAAGGGTCAATAGTCTATGGCGCACTTCCGGCCTCACCCGCGCGCGCGAGGCGCTGCTGATAGGCGCGAGGAAAATCGAGCCACTCGACGCCATCGAGGACCTTCGTGATCTCCTTCGTCCCCGGATCATACATGTACATCCCCCGGTTTGTGAGCGTGATTATGGGAACTTTGAGCCTGTCGGCAAGCTTGATGTCTTCGTGGTGAGGTCTGGGGTCGCTAGTGTTCGGGTGGTTGTGAACGATTGCGATAGCGTTCGGCCTCCAGGTAAATGTGAACGCCTTGTACTGGTTGGTCTGCCCCTGCGACTCTCCATAGTAGCTGCCGTCGCCATTTAGAAAGACCAGCACGACGCCCTCTATTCCCATCGTTCCCGCCTTGGATACACGCCAGGCTTTCTTGAATGATTCAAGCACAGAGTCGTCTATCTTGCTCAGGTCGAATGCGGGCTTTCTTGCTCCGGGCGCGAGAAGCGGGGGAGAGGTCTTCAGCTCATTTCGCAACGTGTCGTCGGAAGACGTGCTGCGACGGATGACGACATCGCCCGACTCTCCCGAGAGAGTATCGACCCTGTTTGTGGGGTCTTTTTCTGTTGCCGGATCGGCGGCTCCATATTTTTGTTCAGCCGAGGCCGGTATAAAAAGACCTGCTATTAGAAGGAATGCTGAGAGAAGGAGAACTCCAACTTTCTGCGAGCATCTGTTCATCTTCACATCCTCCCGTATCTGTCGGCCGGGCGGGCAACGTAATGCCGGACAGACACCTCTACCGTTCAGCCAGATGGGCTGGCGCTCTTACTCAATAAAAAAGGGGCGTGAATGACTCAACCGGGCTATCGTTGCAGCCCGGCTATATGTGTCAGGCGTGCAGCATGCAAGGAAGTTTGGTATTCCTCGCAATCCGCACAACAGGGCCACAACCAGTATGGACTTCAGCGCTTCGCATGCAGGGTGGGGACGCAGCCTTCTGGAATCTAAGAGTCATATTTCACGCCCTTCAGTTGTAGAGAATCACTGTCGCTCAATGTACGTCCGGTCGAGTGTAA
>DASTET010001111.1:0-6340 GCA_035709445.1 Blastocatellia bacterium
GAAGATACGCGACCGCGTTGTGCTGCTTTTGATACCTTCGATAAACCCTGACGGTCAGAACATGATCGCCGGCTGGTTCAACAGCCACTACGGCACACCGCGCGAAGGCACGCCCATGCCATGGCTCTATCAGAAGTACGCAGGGCACGACAACAACCGCGACTGGTACATGCTGAACCTGCCGGAGAGCCGGAACATGACGAGGCTCCTCTACCACGAGTATTTCCCGCAGATCGTCTATAACCATCACCAGACCGCGCCGTTCCCCGCGCGAATATTCGTCCCGCCAAACGCCGACCCTATGAATCCCAACATTCCGCCGCTCGTCATTCGCGGGATCAATCTCGTAGGCACGGCGATGCACGCGAGGTTCGAGGCCGAAGGCAAGTCGGGCGTGATCTCGCAGGCGACATTCTCATCGTGGTGGAACGGCGGGATGCGCACCACTCCATATTTTCATAACGTGATTGGCATACTGACCGAGACGGCGCACGCTTCGCCCTATCCGGCAAACTACAAGCTGACCCCTGAGCAGATGGAGCATTCGGGATGGTATCCTAATCCGTATCGCGGAGGGCCGTGGAGATTTAAGGACACGCTCGATTATATGAACACGGCAAGCCTCGGCCTGCTCAACATCGCAGCAGACCTGGCCGAGATGTGGCAGTTCAACATGTACCTTCTTGCTAAAACAGCCGTTCATAAAGGCGAGACCGAGCCTCCCTACGGCTTCATATTTCCGATGGACCAGCGCGACCCGAACACGGCGGCTGATTTTCTGGACCGGATGCTGCTCAGCGGGCTCGAAGTCCATGTAGCAAAGACGGCCTTCACCTATGACGGCGCTACATACCCTGAAGGCACGCCCGTTATGCTTGCGAGCCAGCCCTACAGACCGCACCTTCTCGATATGACGATGCCGCAGAAGCACCCTATGCGGTTGCAATATCCGAACGGGCCGCCTGTCAGACCCTATGACATCGCAGGCTGGACGCTCACCGAGCAGATGGGTGTAAAGAACATAGCGATGAAGACAAAGCCCTCCGCCGATCTTCTCAGCAGGCTTGAGCGCGCGGAGACTATCGGGCCGCCGCGAGCGTCTATAACGGGAGGCCGCGCGGGAGCGAGAGGCGCTTACCTGATGCCGCACGACCGCAACGCCGCGATAAAGGCGACGAACCGATTGCTCGCCACGGGTCAAAAAGTCTACTGGCTGAAGGAAGCGGCTACGATAGGCGGAAAGAGCTACCCGGCGGGAACCGTAGTGGTGCCTGTGGGGCAGGGGACGCACGAAGCGGTTGCAAAGATAGTCGACGAGCTTAGAATCCCGGCCACGGCTGTAGAGTCGCTTGGCGCGGCGCGCTCTTTGAGCCTGCGACGGCTCAGGGTCGGGACATATGATCCTTACGGCGGGAACATGCCGCAGGGGTGGGCACAGTACGTCCTGGAGAGATTCGATTTCGATCATGTGCCGGTCATCAATCCGGACATTCGCGCCGGGAATTTGAAGAACAAGGTAGATGTTCTGATACTGACCACCTGGCCAAACGTTGAAGACCGGCGGGCCGCCGGGCGCGAAGGGCAGGGAGGGCTCGGCGCAGGATTTCTGGGAGGCCCCGTCCCGCGCGAGATTGCGCCGGAGGTTGCCGCCCGGCTACAGGGAATAGGCAAGGCGGGTCTCGACAACCTTGAATCGTTTGTCCGCGAAGGAGGAGTATTGATCGCTTGCGAGGGTGCGAACGAGCCCGCCGTGAATTTTTTCAAGCTGCCGGTCAGAGAGGTTACTAAAGGGAGCAAGTTCTACTCTCCCGGCTCGGTCTTTCGGGCCTATGTTGATACGCTTCACCCGTTCGGCTGGGGGATGCCTGCTGAGGCGACGATCTATTTCGACAACGGGGCGGCCTGGGAGGCCGATCTCTCATTCCCTTCGGTCTCGCAGGGAGGCGCATTCGTCCGCTACCCGGAGAAAAACCCGCTCGTTTCCGGGTGGATAATTAACGACGAGGTCATTCATAATCGCTCGGCGGCGGTCGAGTTCCGCATAGGAGCGGGAAGGGTCGCGCTGTTCGGGTTCGATGTCATCTTTCGCGGTCAGCCTCACCTGGGCTTTATGCTGTTGTTCAACGCCATTCACGCAGGCGCGGCTGATACGGAAGACTTGAAGTAATGCTAATGGTAAGTGTAACCGCAGAGGACGCCGCAGGAGCGCAGAGGATTGAATGTTTACTCTGCGCTCCTCTGCGGTAGATTTAAGGAGAATTCTTTATGCCGAGAGTAGTAAGGTGCGGGCTGATTCAGGCTGCCAATACGGAACCCGCGGAGAGCCCTATAGAGAAGATAAAACGTGCGATGATCGATAAGCACGTCGCTATGATAGAAGAGGCTGCCGGTCGCGGCGTGCAGATACTCTGCCTTCAAGAGCTGTTCTACGGGCCGTATTTCCCAGCCGAGCAGAACCCGCACTGGTACGGGCTGGTCGAGCGCATACCTGAAGGCCCGACCACTCAGCTTATGCGCGACCTTGCGCGCAGGCATCATCTGGCTATGATCGTCCCCGTCTATGAAGAAGAGATGACGGGCGTCTATTACAACACGGCTGCCGTAATCGATGCGGACGGCGCATATCTTGGCAAGTATCGGAAGACTCATATCCCGCATTGCCTGCCCGGTTTCTGGGAGAAGTTCTATTTTACGCCGGGGAACCTGGGCTTTCCGACCTTTGAGACGAAGTATGCGCGCGTGGGGGTATATATCTGTTATGACCGCCATTTCCCTGAGGGCGCGCGGGCGCTCGGTCTGAACGGCGCCGAGATAGTCTTTATCCCGTCGGCCACAACAAAAGGGCACGCCGATTACCTCTGGGAGCTTGAGCAGCGCGCGCTCGCTGTCGCGAACGGTTATTTCGTCGGCACGATCAACCGGGTAGGGACGGAAGCGCCCTGGAACATCGGCGAGTTCTTCGGCTCGTCTTATTTTGCAAACCCCGACGGGCGCATTCTGGCCAAAGGCAGCGAGGACAAGGATGAGCTGGTGGTATGCGATCTCGATCTGGATGAGATCAAAGAAGTGCGCACCCACTGGCAGTTTTATCGAGACCGCAGACCCAATATGTACGGCCAGCTCTGCGGGAAGGTGTAGTCCGGTATCATTTCAATCGTGTCAAAAAATTATGGCGAAGAAGAGAAAGAAAACAGTTGCAATCAAGCAGAAGAAGCGTCGCTGGCTATTGCCGCTCGTAGCGGTGCTGGTTTTGGGGCTGGCTGGCGTGGCCTATCTGGCCGCCATCGGAAACCGGGGCGCGAACACTTCGAGAGAGACTGCGAGCCGTCCCGCTCCTGTTCCGGCAAGCAACCCCGCTACGACAGGGGCGCAGCCCGGCGGGCCTCCGGCTATGGAGACCATGGAAGTGGCGAAGGCGGTGATGGTAACCGCCGAGCTCGATTTCGGCTCAAAGGTCCCGACCCTAGCCGAAGCCCTAAACCAGATAGAGCGCCGCTACGTGCCCGAAGACGGCAAGGGGCGAACGTTTGCCATACTCGATGCCGACGGGTGGCCGACTCCCGATGGGAAACTCCATATTCAAATGCACGTGAGCAGCGAGAAGCCCGGCCTTGGCTCTCTAATTTTCCGCCGCACCGGTCAGGTTCTCTGGAACAGCCGCATAACAGGCTCTGCTGTGTCGCCAAATAAGAGCCTGACCATCCTGATCGAAAACGGGGCTGGTCAGACCCTGACCGTCGATGGCTCCGCAAACCCTTCTTCGGTGCTCGAAGCGAGGGTCAAGGAATTGAACGCGCCTGTTAAGACTATGTGGGCCGACGGAGAAGAACGCGAGATGACTTTCATCTATAGCGCCTGCGGCTGCCCCGTAAAAGTGATGGCGCGGCGCATGGGCGATAAGACTGTTCGCGTCCCTTCGAAGAGGCTCGATGGCAGCGCGCGTGATAAAGACCTGCCGGTAATGTTTCCCGATGACCCCGCCGCCGTCAGCACTATCAGCCGTTTGATGGGGTGGTAGAAAATAGGTCGATCATCGCCTGCACGTCATCGCCGAGCGGGTAGAGGACGGGACAGGTGCAGCCCGCTTCTATATACTCCTGCACCTTGGCGCGGCATTCTTCAGCGGTCCCGGATGCGGTTATAAGTTGAACCACGTCGTCCGGGACGAGCCGCATGGCTTCACGTATCTGGTGCTCCTGGGCGGGCCAGGTGAGCACGCGGCCTATCTCGTCAAGCAAGTCCTGACTCACGCCGCTCGCTTTCATGATATGAGGCTGCTGTCCGAGGTACTGCGTGACAAGCTCGCGCGCATTGTCGAGCGCGCGCGAGCGGTCGCGGTCAAACGAGCAGACGATTAATTGTGGCCGGTCGATATCATCGAGTCGGCGGCCCGTTCGCTCGGCCCCTATGCGAAGGTGCTCCATCGCTTCCCGATCGTAGGCGGGCGAGACGAGGTAGTTTAATAATACGCCGTCCGCGACCTCGCCTGATAACTCCATCATCTTCATCCCGGTCGCGCCTATGTAGATCGGAACATTCCTGGGCGAGCGGTCGCCGTGGACTATGTCGATCTCGATATCTTCTACGCGAACGAACTCGCCGCGGAAAGTGACCTTCTCCATCCGGAGCAAGCGGCGGACGACCTCTACGGTCTCGCGCATGGCCTGGACAGGTTTTTTGCGTGTGACCCCGACTTTTGATGCGAGCGGCTCCCACCAGACGCCAAGCCCGCAAAGTATCCTCCCCGGCGCGAGATCGTCCAGCGTCGAGAATGTGGCCGCGATCAGCGCCGCGTTTCGAGTCCAGTTGTTGATTACGCCTGATCCCACCCTTATTCGTTCGGTAGTTGCGGCATAGGCAGCCATCGGGACGATGGCATCCCGGACGAGGCGAGATTCGGCCTGCCACACGGCTTCAAACCCGCGAGCTTCTGCGTACCGGACGTGCTCGATTGCTTCCTTGAGCGGGTGTTTGTCCTGAAGGTAGAGAGCGACGCGCTCGATTTTGTTGGGCATTCTTGCTCCTCGATTGATTTGCCGAATTGCATCTTGGCACAGGCGGTATATTATACTCCTGCTGTCGGCGATCAGAAGTCAGAAGCCGGAAGCCAGAATTCAGAAGCCAGAAGTCAGAAGTCAGAATCTGGTTGAGACTGATCCCGACATTATTCATACGGCTATTATCGAGATGCTGCGCGAGAGATTCTGGCTTCTGGCTTCTGAATTCTGAATTCTGGCTTCTTACAAATCCGTGCCCCGGTCTGCAAGCGTAGTTTCACAGCGTAAGGGTTGGCTGCGGCGGCTTCTCAGGTCAACCGGATATACATGACTTTCAGCTAATCAGGAGCAGAGGATGAGCACCGAGATCGAGAGGTACATTTCTGTATCCGCAAAGATAGAGACCGGCGACATCGACTGGGAAGAGGCGAAGGGTGTGGGGCTAAGCGAAGACGAGCGATTCGTCCTGACCTATTTTTCCGATATAGAGAGCCAGACGGTTCGATACCTGCGGACCCTTTTGCAGATGAAGCTGGCGTTTCGGCCTGCCGTATCAGCTTTTCTTATGACCTGGGGGTACGAAGAGTTCTTCCACGGGCAGGCGCTCGCCAACCTCATGGCCGTCTGCGGACACCCACTCGAAGAAGACCGCGTCGAGCGCGTTCAGAAAAAGGCGAAGCTCAACGAATGGCTCGAAGCCGTATTCGGCCCGCTGCTGTCAAAAATCTTCTCAAATCAATTCCCGGCCGTTTACATGTCATTCGGCGCGATTCAGGAGATGACTACCCTGAGAGGTTATGAGCGATTGATGGATGTGACTCGCAATCCTGCGCTCAAGATTCTTTGCGACCGGATAGCAAGACAGGAACGCCGCCATTTCGCCTGGTACTTCAATAACGCCAAAGAGCAGCTCGAACAATCACGCCTGGCTCGACTGCTCGCCAGAAAGCTGCTGGAGCTCAACTGGGTCCCCGTAGGCGCGGGCGTCAAGAGCGATGATGAGGTGACAAGGCTCTTTTCAATTCTCTTTCCTGCCGAGCACGGCAAGAGGCTCGTCCGCGAAGTCGATGCCAGGATCGGAAGGCTTCCCGGTCTTGAAGGCATACGGCTCATGCAGCCATACTTTCAAAAACGACTGAGCTATGTCTGATGCGAGAGGCTGACCTGTTACTAAAGAATGGTACGATCATCGACGGGACGGGACGGCCTCGCTCGCTCGCCGACGTCGCGATCAAAGACGGCCTTATAGCGGCAATCGATAAGCGTGGGAGCCTTGACGCAACCCGGTCAATAGACTGCTCAGGTCTTATCATCGCCCCGGGATTCATCGACACTCACAGCCA
>DASTET010001112.1:0-10315 GCA_035709445.1 Blastocatellia bacterium
TGTTATGGAGATCAAAGTAGCAATGCTCGGGCTCGGCAATGTTGGCCGGGCCTTTTTTGATTATGTTGGGAAAAGGGGAGAGATGGAGGGGATCGATATCAAGGTGTTGGGAGTGGCCGACAGCAGCGGAGGATTCTTGACCCTCGATCAAAAGAGAATCGAGCAGGCCGTAGCCCTTAAGTCCTCCGGTCGCAGCATCAGAGAATTCGCGCCCGGTGAGACCATACAGAATGCTGCCGATTTTATAAAAGAGCTTCCCCGCGCAGGGATTTCGGTGCTGATCGAATCGCTCCCTACGAATCTTGCCGATGGACAACCGGCCCTGGATCTGATCGGCGATGCCCTCCGGCGGGGGACGGACGTTGTCACGGTAGATAAAGGCCCGATGGTTCATGGGTACGAAGCGTTGAAAGAAGCGATGCGACATGGCGGATCGAGGCTCGCTTATAGCGGGACGACCGGCGTCTCTCCGCCCGACGATATATCGAATGATCGGGTCCTGGAGATTCGCGGAATACTGAACGGAACGACAAACTACATACTCTCCGAGATGCAGGAGAGTTCGGTCTCATTTGACGAAGCGTTAGCCGCCGCTCAATCGGAAGGGATCGCCGAGCCCGATCCTTCGCTCGATATCGAGGGCTGGGATACGGCCAGCAAGATACTCATACTTGCCAAAGCGTTGATGGGCGCGGATTCGACCGTCTCAGAGGTTTCGCGAATAGGCATAGGGCGCGAAACCGAATCGCTGATAGCGGCGGCGCGCGAGCGTAACGCGAGGGTGAGGCTTATAGGTCGCGCTCGAATCTGGCAGGGCCGGGTCCGTGTGAGCGTGGCCCCCAAGATGGTCACCGCGGACTCCCCGTTTTTTTCGATAAACGGCACATTGAAGGCCGCACTGTTCAGGACCGAGATGAAAGGCGAGGTGCTCTCTTTTGCCCGGAGCGGTCGTGACGCAATCTCTCGAGTAATCCTCGACGATCTGGCTAAGATGATCGATGCGGGAGAATGATAAAACTAACCGCAGAGGGCGCCGCAGGATCGCAGAGGTCCAGGTCCATCTAGGTTTTGAAGTCGGAGTAAAGGTCCTCGAACGACAATTGAGCTGACGGTCCCGAGTCATTATCGGGCTCTCCATCGCGGGTCGAGATAGTGGGCTTAAGCGCCTTTTGCACATCCTTCAGGTTGAACCTTATCAACCTGTCTGTAAGAAGTATCGCGGGTATGCGCCCGGCCCGCCTCAGGCGATGAACGGTCGATTCGCTTATTTGAAGCACCTCTGCGAGTTGTCTAGCGGTCAAAAACTCGGCCCTTCTGTCTCTCCCGGGATCGGGTGGCTCAGCTAGACCGGCAGTCTTTTGTCGTTCCTGTGTCATGCCCCTCGTTTATTTCTTTATCGGTTCTAACGAGAATGCGACAGGTACGGCCTCACTCCCGTGCACATCGACCACCTTCGTTTCGGACTTGTATCCGCTCAGCATCGCAGTCAACTGGTAGCGGGCTCGGACGGCGGGCAGCCGGAAGGCGAATTCGCCCCGGCTATTTGTTGTGTAATCGCGGGTAAGCGACTCAATCTTTTTGCTCTCTTTAGCCTCTTCTTCAGTCGGAATTCGTTGCAGCTTTACCCGCGCCCCGGCGAGCGACAACCCCGAGGCGTCAAAGACGGCCCCGCGCACAAGCGAGGTCCGTTTCGCTTTTTCGAGCCTTATAGTCTTTACCGTCGTCTCTTTGCCATCTTCGACCTGCTGCATCTGAACCATCGTTCCGCCCTGGTATCCTTCGGCATCAAAGCTCACCGTGTAATCATCCGGCTCAAGCTCGAATGAATACCCCCCGGACTGATCAGTCGTGGTCTCTTTGACGGAGCGGTCGCGGTGTCGCATCACACGGACCTCTGCGCCGGCGAGGGGCTTGCCCTTTGAGTCTTCGATCCTGCCCTTGAGCGTGCCCGTCTTCTGCCGCGCGGCGGCTCCAGCCGACAGCAAGCACAAAACAATAAACGCGCTTATAAAAAACCTCTTAGCCATCTTCGCCCCTTGATTTTGATACGGACCGAACCTAAAAACTTTCTCCTAATTCTGCGGTTTCGATCCGGTAAAAGTCAAACCAGCGAAAGTGATTGAGTGGTTGTCCGTGATCTCTTATCATCAGATCGAGGAGCAAGGTGAGAGTAATCGGCGGCCAATTTCGCGGGAGGAGATTGCGCACAGTCGGCGGGCTTGCGGTAAGGCCCACATCAGACAGACTGCGCGAGACGCTCTTCAACATCCTTTCGACTGACATCGCAGGCAGCCGTTTTCTGGATATATGCGCCGGTTCCGGCGCCGTGGCAATCGAGGCGATCAGCCGGGGCGCGAGCCACGCGACGCTTATCGAAGAGTCTCGCAGGGCCTGCTCGGTAATTGAGGAAAACCTCGAAGCTATGGGGATCGCAGACCGGGCCACGGTGATAAATCGGGATGCGGTGGCAGCTCTCAAACGTCTCGCAAGCCAGGGCTCAAGCTTCGACATGGCATTTTTTGACCCGCCATACTCTTCGGAGCTTTACACGCGGGTGCTGGCGCTTCTCGGCACGGGGAGCGTGCTTGAGCCGGGCGCGATATTGATAACAGAGCACAGAGCGAAGACCGCGCCTCCATCGGAAGTCGAGGGATTGAAGCTCTATCGTCAGTTGAAGCAGGGCGAGTCTGCCCTTGCGTTTTATGAGAAGACGAGAGACTCACCGGAGTATCCTGACTTCTGACTTCTGACTTCTGGCTTCTGGCTTCTTTGTGTGCTAGTATCGCTCGACTTGATAGAAGCCTTTAACTATCTCATTCAGGAGAGGGACAGTGCTGCGCCGAGCAATATACCCTGGGACATTCGATCCGATCACTAACGGCCACCTGGACATTATCGAGCGTTCGGCCAGGCTCTTTGATGAGATTATCGTCGCAGTCCTCATCAACCTGGACAAGAATCCGATGTTTTCGACTGAGGAGAGGGTCGAGATGATCCGTGCGGTCACGCCCTGGCCGAACGTCAGGGTCGGAACCTTCGAGGGGCTCCTGGTCCATTACGCTATCGAGCAGGATGCGCAGGCCATTGTGCGCGGCATAAGAGCCGTCTCCGATTACGAGTACGAGCTTCAGATGGCGCTGATGAATCGAAGGTTGGAGCCTTCGGTCGAGACCGTTTTTCTGATGGCGGGCGAGGCATACTCGTATATAAGCTCGCGGCTCATAAAGGAGGTCTTCAAGCTCGGCGGCCCGATAGCGGGGCTTGTGCCCGAGCTGGTGGAGCAGCGAATGAGGAGCAGGTAGTCAGTATCCAGGGGTCGGGGGTCAGGGTCAGTAGGCAGTTCATCCTTTGACCGCTGAATCCGTCGCCACTGACATAATGATGATCAATCCCCGATTCCTGCCCCCTGAATCCTGACCCCTGATTTTGGAGGGAGAATGACGAAAGCAGTATTCGCCGAAGCGGAATGTGTTGCCGGAATGGAGATATCTTCGACGCTGGCGGTATTGATGGAGGCCGAGCGGCTTCGGTCCGAGGGCGTCGATCTGGTCGATCTGGGAGCGGGCGAGCCCGACTTCCCTACCCCGCGCAATATCAAGGATGCAGCCGAGCAGGCTATAGAAAACAACTTCACACGTTACACGCCGACCGGCGGTATCGCTTCTCTAAAAGAGGCGATCATACACATGATGAGCCGCGATTTTGGCGCAAGCTACGAGCCTTCTGAAGTGCTCGTCACCATGGGCGGCAAACAGGCGATCTTCAACGCGATGGTGACGTTGCTCAATCCCGGCGACGATGTGCTGATCCCTTCGCCTTACTGGGTCACTTTTCCCGAGATAGTAAAATTTGCCCGCGCCAACCCGGTCTATATCGACACGGAGCCGAACGATTTCGTGCTGACCGCCGAGATGGTTGGCGACGCGATAACCCCGCGCACAAAGCTGCTGATAATCAACTCGCCCAGCAATCCGAGCGGGAGGGTCATACCTCCCGGCGAGTTTGAAAAGATTGTTGAGGCCGCAGCCAGTCGCGATGTCTGGGTCATAAGCGATGAGTGTTACCTCTATTTCGCTTACCCCCCGGCCAGTCCCTTTTCTGCCGGACAGCTTCCGCCTGATCTGCGGTCGCGCGTGATGATCAGCGGCTCGCTATCGAAATCGCACGCAATGACGGGCTGGCGTATAGGGTTCGCCCTCGGCGCAAAAGAATGGATTCGGGCGATGTTGAAGGTGCAAAGCCACTCTACGTCGAACGCGAATTCGATCACGCAGAAGGCCGCTATCGAAGCCGTCACCGGCCCGCAGGACTCGCTCGTCTATATGCTGGGCGAGTACAAAAAAAGGCGCGACTGGCTGGTTCCCGCCCTGAACCGGATCGAAGGCATCAGTTGCGCGATGCCCGAAGGCGCTTTCTACGTTATGCCTAATATCAAAGGGCTGCTTGGGGCGAGCGTGAACAACTCCATCGACTTCGCAAAGTTTCTGCTAAATGAAGCGCGGGTCGTTGTGACGGCGGGCTCAGCCTTCGGGATAGAAGGCTACGTCAGGGTCTCGTATGCAAACTCGCTTGAAGCCATACGGCTAGGCGTAGAGAGAATTGCGGAAGCGGCAGAAAAGCTGAGATAGCTACGGGCTCAAGAGAGGCTTACAATGAGCAACACGGCGGACTCTTGACCAGCCCTAGAATTGTTGGGCAGGTCTCACAAAAAGAAAGAATATCCCCGCTTTCGCTCACCTGCCGTCTTCAGTTAAAGGGATAGAGTCATCAAAACTTCGTTATGCTGATGTCCTGTTCCCCCTCCTCCCTGAACCTTATGAAGAAGAACACGGCAAAGCAGACCAGCGCGATCAGAAAAAAGACACCCGCGTATACAAGGTACTCTTTGCCCTGCTCCTCAGGTGATTTGTAGAACTCGTTGAAAAAGTAGAGAGTCGGACCCAGGGCAACCAGTCCCACAATCCAGAGTAGATGCTTCATGGCTCCCTCCTTGATTGATAAGAATTAAGCCCTAAACTAAACGATCTCAGATGCGGTGCTGATTAATTCGTACTTTGCTCCCCAGATTATACACAAATTCTCGGGCTTTCAAACTCCCTTTGCCCGTTCCTCTAGGCGAGGCTTAAGAAATCGAACCGACTAGCGTTGAAACAGGAAGCTCGATCTGCTCGCCTGTATCATCTCACAGGCTACCGAGAAGACGTCCTCTACCGGGATGCGCGCACGCGACGCGCCCGAAACCGAGCGGTAGAGGCCGTCTTCGTTTGGCCTCGGTCTTTCGGCCACCTCAAGCACCGGCGCTCCCAGGTCGAGCGCGGCCTCCGCAAGCCCCGGCTCATCGGTTATCACGAGACTCGCCCGCGCAACCGCCGCAAGCATTTCATAAGCGCGCGGCGATTCTATCTTTATGGCCCCTCGCGGCAAAAGCGAGCCTGCGGCGTCCGTGAATTCGCTGCCGAGAGGCTGATCTACTGCCACTACCCGGGCCTGAAGCCCGTTCGCCAGACGAGAGGCCAGCTCCCCGAAATGCTCGACGGGCCATCCTCGACTCCCGCCCGTCAGGCTTGCATGCAGGACCACGACGGGCTCGCCCCCGCGCGATCCACGTTTGGCAAGCAGTTTTTCGAACTGGACGTTCTCTTCTGCCGGGACCTCAAGCCCCAGCCGCTTATCTGAAATCTTTACGCCAATCTGCCCGAGCAGATTCGCGCAATCGGCAAAGTCGCTTCCCGGAGGAGGAACCACTCCCATGCGGCCAAGCAGCTTATCGAATATGTTATGCAGCTTCGACGGGGATACGGTACGGGTGTTGAGCACAAACCGCGCGATCAACTGTGTTTCAGGGCCAGGCGCAAAATCCAAGACCAGGTCGAACTCCCTTTGCCGGGCTTTTTTTGTGATTTGAGCAAACCGTTTTATGGCGCTGCCGACCCCTGACGGATGATTGATTACGCCGAGATCGATAGTCTCGTCGGCAAGACCTGCGTTTGAAAGTAACTCGCACGTTCCTCTTCCGACGGCTGCCGTGAGAAATGTTCTGGGATAGGCGGCCCGAAGCGCCCTCATGGCAGGCAGCAAGACGAGCGACCGCCAGAACGGCAACGCATTTATCACAAGAATAGAGTGAGGATGATCGAGCATCACGAAATAGATTATACCCCGCGCACGCTCAGATCGTCAGGCCCGTGTGTAATCTTGTCGCGCCTGTTTGAATGGCCTCTTCCGATCTGGTAAGTTAAGTTCATCAATCAGAATGGAAATAATAACTAATCCTGGAGAGAATTATGGCAAAAGATATTTTGATACTTGGCGGGGCGAGGACGCCGATGGGCGAGTACGGCGGGGCGCTGCGCGATATGAGTGCTATCGATCTGGGCGCGGTCGCGGCGCGAGCGGCTATCGAGCGCAGCAAAATTCAGGCCGATCAGATCGATCATACCGTCATAGGCAATGCGATGCAGACTTCGGGCGATGCTATCTACGGCGCTCGCCACGTCGCATTAAAGGCAGGCGTGTCGATAGACAGGCCCGCGCTAACGGTAAACAGGCTATGCGGGTCCGGCATTCAATCGATCATCACCGGCGCTCAGATGATCCAGCTCGGCGAGGCAAATACGGTCCTTGCGGGGGGAATGGAATCTATGAGCCAGGCGCCTCACGTCATACGAGGCGCTCGATGGGGGCTCAGGCTTGGTGAAGGAAAGCTCGAAGATTCGCTCATGGTCGCGCTGCTCGACACCTATTGCGGCTACTACATGGCGCAGACGGCCGAGAACCTGGCGCGCAAGCACGACATCTCGCGCGAGACGCAGGATGAATTCGCGCTTCAAAGCCAGAAGCGGGCCGCCGCCGCGTGGGAGTCGGGACGGCTGGCCGAAGAGGTCGTCCCCATAGAGATAAAGGGACGAAAGGGCGTCACGCTATTCGAGCGCGACGATCACATGCGGCCTGATACCACGATTGAAGGTCTTTCAAAGCTGAAGCCCGCCTTCTCGAAAGACGGTTTAGTCACAGCAGGGAATGCTTCCGGTATCGTAGATGGCGCGGCGGCAATCGTGATAGCCGACGAAGAGATGGCGCGAAAGCTTGAGACGCGCCCGCTGGGCCGCATTGTCTCATGGGCCGTGGCAGGCGTGCCGCCTGAGATCATGGGCATAGGGCCTGTCCCGGCTACCGAACGTGCGCTCGCCGCAGCCGGGCTCGGCCTCAACGATATCGATCTTGTTGAGGTCAACGAGGCATTCGCAGGTCAGTATCTCGCCGTCGAAAAAGAGCTTGGGCTCGACCGCGAAAGGACCAATGTCAATGGAGGCGCTATCGCGCTCGGGCATCCGCTCGGGGCATCGGGAACACGGCTCGTGCTCACCGTGCTTATGGAGCTGAGGCGGCGAGAAAAGAAGTACGGCCTTGCGACTGCCTGCATTGGAGGCGGGCAGGGCATCGCCCTTATAGTCGAAGCGTTCAACCGGTAGCCGTATGAAAAGGGATGGACAGGATTAAGAGGATTACTTGAATCAATTCAGGGATTGATCGCTCATCTTTTCTGTTAATCCTGTCAATATTTAGATCAATTGGAGCAAACAACGCAAACTCCTGCATTCACAAGCTGCCCTCGATGCGGAAATCCAACCCCGACAGACGCATCAAGGTGCATACACTGTGGCCTGCCTTCGGCGGAGACGCTGGCCGAGCATCCTGAAGAGCTGAAGGACCAGCACTTTATCCGCGCGCTGGTCACTCGCTCAAACCCTCTCACCTACCTCTTCCTGGGAATCAACCTGGGGCTGTTCCTGCTGATGTGGATGGCCGGAGGCATGGGAGTAGCCTGGACAGACCCGCAGGTGCTCCTGGGGTTCGGGGCCAAATCGAACGAGCTGATCGACAATCAGGGGCAGTACTGGCGGTTCGTAACTTCTATCTTTCTACACATAGGTTTCCTCCACGTTCTTCTGAACAACTACGCGCTGTGGATAATCGGGCAGGAGATTGAACGGCTTTATGGCTCATCCCGATTCGGCCTCTTATATCTTACATCGGGGATTGCAGGATCGGTGGCCAGCTATTTTTACAACCCCGAAGCGGTCTCCGCCGGCGCGTCGGGCGCGATCTTCGGGCTGTTCGGCGTGATGGCCGCTTTCGGGTTCAGATACAGAAAAGAGATCCCATCCGTCATCCGCCGAGATATCCTGACTCGGGTCGTTCCGCTGATCATCATAAACCTCGCTTTCGGTTTTTCGATAAAGATGATCGATAACTCGGCCCATGTCGGCGGGCTTGTGACGGGGATTGCGCTCGCATTGATCATCCCTTACCAGCGCCCTCACGAAAGGGTGTCGCCTGCGGTGTGGCGCTCGGCCTTGTTCGTTTGTCTTGTGATCATCTTCGGATCGGTTTTTCAAGCCTTCCGCAATTATGACGGTCCCAGACCGCAGCTTGCGAACCTGACGAGGTCGCCCGGCAGCCAGGTAGTCGATTACTGGAACAGCATGAGAGACGGGCTTAATGCCTTCGATCAGGCTGATGACGCGATGATCGAAGCCTTCAAGAACCCGGACGGGAGCGCAAATCTCAATGCGGCTATCGAGTCATCCGAGAAGGCAATAGCGAGCCTCACAGACGCGCCCGGCTTAGATGATGAGGCCGACCTGTACCGGCAGAGGCTTGTCGAATTGCTCGACGATCAGAAGGGCCTTCTTCAAAGCTTCAGCCGGGCCAGACAGGGAGACCGGGGCGAGCTGGCGGCGCGAAGAAAAGAGCTTATAAGCCGCGCAAATCGCTTCGTAGAGGACTATCAGAACTGGCTTCCGGGCTTTTTGAAGAAGTACGGGTACGAGATAACGCAGGAATAGAAGCCAGAAGTCAGAATCCGGAATCCAGAAGGTAAACGGAAGCATTTATGTACCTGGTATTCTGAATTCTGACTTCTGGCTTCTCAGCCAACAGGTCACATCTCGCGTTCGACGATGAACTTTGGGACGCTCAGCAGCGCGTTTCGGTATTCGGATGGCGGGAAAATCCTGAGCGAATCGGCAGCTTCGGCAGCATACCGGCGGGCTTCGGAAAGCGCGCGAGCGAGCGTGCCGTGCTTGTGAATCAGTTCGAGGATGCTTTCGCGGCTTACCGTATCGAACCCTCGCTCGCTCATTACCGTTTCGATCATCTGCCGGTGTTGCTTATCGCCCACTTCCATGAGGTAGATCAACGGCAGCGTGAGCTTGCCTTCGCGCAGGTCATTGGCGACGGGTTTGCCGAGCTTGGCCTCGGTCGATACGAAGTCCAGCACGTCGTCGATCAACTGGAACGCGATACCGACGGTCAGGCCGTAGCGTGCGAGCGCCTCGCGCTCCTCTCGTCCCGCTCTGGCTACTATCCCGCCCACTTCCGCGCAGGTGCTGAACATGTAGGCGGTCTTTCGCCGGACGATTTCGATGTGCTCGGCTTCGGTTATGTAGCTGTTTCCGATGAGCGAAAGCTGCATAATCTCGCCTTCGACCATCAGGCGGGTCATGTTTGTGAGCAGGTCGAGTATGTCGAAATTGCGCTCGCGCAGGCTAATATCGAATGAGGACATATAGAGCCAGTCGCCCATAAGCACTGTCACATCGTTTCCCCATTTGGCATTTGCCGATTCGCGCCCGCGCCTGACGCGCGCCTCATCGATTATGTCGTCGTGAACAAGGGTGGCCGTGTGGAGCATCTCCATGACGGCGGCCATCCGTATGGCCGAGTCGTTGGCTTCCCCGCTCACCATCCGGCTCGCAAGCAGGACAAGTGCAGGCCGAATCCTCTTGCCTCCGCCTTCGCGCAGGTACTGGCCGATGGAGGAGACGACCGGATAGGCATCCGAGATAAATCGGCCGAATTCACCTTCTACCCTCTGAAGGTCGCGCCGGACAAGGCTAAAAATCTGTTCGGGGGTCATCCTAGCATCTTCCGCTTCCGGCGGGTCCCTATGTAGGCGACTGTGCATCAGGATAGAAACTCCGGGTTCAATTTGATCGGCGTACTTATCAATTGTGTGACCGTGCCTCAATACTAAAGCAAAGGGGCCATCACGCGACCGCCAATCATAACAAAGCCAAAAGGCAAAAGTAAAAGGCAAACCGCAACAGCCGGCTTTGAGCCTTCTCTTTTCCTCTCTACTGTTATAGCCATTCGGCTCGCGGGGCGCAACCGGGCCGGGCGTCAGAACCTTCGCCTGCTTTCCGGCATATGAGCGTACGCTCGGGCGCAGACGCCTTGAGGTCCGGGCAGGCCGGAGATTTATCGTTAGTTTAATTTTCGCCCGTCAGCAGTTATGATAGACTTGTGGCGA
>DASTET010001113.1:0-6163 GCA_035709445.1 Blastocatellia bacterium
TAACAGATGGTCACTATAGACCTGCTGCCGGTGCGATTTCGGTCGCGCTATAACGATCACCGAGACCGGCAACGGCGAGAATAGCTCCGCCACGATGAACGTGATGACGAATCTCCCAGCCGTTTCGCTCAAGCTGGTCTCTAAGCATTTCGAGCGTGTACTCTCGCACATGATCGCCGTCGGAGTAGTAACGGCAGCCCAGCTTTCGACGAACCGAGTTCAGCGGGTCCGCCTCGAAGTCAGGCACTTCGACTATCACCATAGAAGCGATGCGGCGGATTGCCGCAAGCAACGGATCGACTTCATCGACATGTTCGAGCACGTGAACGAGCAGCGCCAGGTCAAACCTCCGCCCTGCAAGCTCTTCGGTGATGTCGCCGATCATGTACTCGACGTTGCCTGACTCGGAAAGTCGGCGCGCGGCGGCTATGCTGTCGGCGTTGTGGTCTATGCCGACCACCCTCCCGGCATGTCTCGCGGCGACTCGACACCACCGACCGGTGCCGCAGCCTACATCTATCACCGAGCCGCCGTGCGGAATCCACCTTCGCAGCACATCTTCTGATAAGGCCATCGCCGAGCAGTGAAAGGGAGGGCCGAAGACCTCTCCGCTTAGCTCGTAAGCGAATTGCCTGGAGAGCCATCCTGCATTCAAGCACAGACGCAGGAGCCGCGTCCGCCCAAGCGCGAGCTTTCCCAATCTCATGAAGCGGTAAGCCAGCGCGATAAAAACCGACCGCGGCTTTGCGCGTGGCAATGCAAGGTCCGCCTCCGTCCAGGATTCTCCGGTTTCGTTGAAACCTGTCGCATCGGCTCTCAGTCGGCGTTTCTGCATAAATAACCGCTTTTGCGCGCCGCTCATTTATCGCCCTCGGCCTGCTTGGCGTAAGATGCCGAATTCTGTTTTTGGTACAGATGCCAGACGGCCTGCGCCCACCCTGTAAAGGTCGCCGCATCGATCACCGCGATGATCAGCGCAACTCCTAAGAACCGGACCGGGTTGATCAGCCACAGAATACCTCTGCCTTCGCGGCGCAACCAGACCGCCCGGCCCACCCGCGCCGCGCCGCCAAGCAGCAGAAAGATTAGCCACAATAGACTGTGCGCGAGCGCCAGCGCGACAAACAAGGCTGCAAGAGTATATTGCCGCGCCAGCCCGTGGTGCCAGTACCGCTGGCGTCCGGCCAGCGCGTTACATCGGGAATACACGGCGAACCTTTGAAACGTTGCGCCTATCGTGGGCGGAGGATGCCACCAGACGATAGCGCGCGGTGCCCAGCCCGTCTTGATGCGAGACTCCTGGACTCGCTCCATGAAAATAAGGTCTTCTGTAGCTCGAAGGTCTGGGAAACCGCCGACAGACATCCATACACTGCGACGTAAGAGTGAGGATGCTATGAAAGGCCCCCGCATCTTCCCGCCAGGCCTCTCCTGCTTGAAGTGAGTGTAGGCAAGCATTCCGCAACGCTGCCAGAAGGTTTCGGCGCTCACTTCATAAGCGCCATACACGACTTCCACGGATGGGTCATTGTTGACTACTTCCACCAGCCGCTCTAACCAGTCAGGCTCTAAATGTATGCCCGCATCAGTCAGGGCTATCCAGTCACAGCTCGCAGCGGCGATTCCTACGTTGCGGCCCAGACCGGGAGTCGCCGGACCCGCCTCAATCAACCGAAACCGTTTGTCGCTTCCGGTCAGTTCCCGCGCTACCTGCACGGTCCTGTCGTTTGACCCGCCGTCGACAAGGATCACTTCGTCAGGCGTGAGCGTCTGCCGGCGGATCGAATCGATCAAGACCGGCAAGCTTTCCTCTTCGTTTCGCACAGGGATCACAAGAGAGATTCGTATCACAGCCTCTGACTCGTTCATTTGCATCCCAAAAACAGACGCAGGCGCGCGGATCAATAGACCCGGTGGCCCACATAAAAGTAACGGTTGCCCCATCTGTCGGGCCGCAGCGCTGATACCGCCTGAGAGAAACGGCGGGCCGTAAACAGCGCTACCGACCGCAGATTGCCCAGGTCGGAGATTGAAAGCTTATCAGGGGCGGGCCAGGCCACTTCCCGCACAGAGAATTCAATCTCCTCCAGGCCGAACCTTCGAAAGAGCTCCTTCTGTCCCTTGAGAGTCGCAAGCATAACGTGATAGGGGGCAATCTCCCCTCTCTGCTTTCGCCGCAGCGGTCGCATCAGCCGCACCACGGATGTAAATACTGTTGTGTTAGCTTCGAGAGGCCCCTGAGCGATAAGCAATCCGCCCGGCCTTATCAGTCGAAGTATCTCGGGCATCTGCCGGTTTAACGCGGTTAGATGCTCTATGACATCGCCCAAGTGAAGTATGTCAGCGTGCGCTGCGCTCATTGATGCGACACGAGAGCAGCTTACCACCCTGACGCCGGTGCGAGCCTCTATCGATTTTGCGACCTCTTCCTCGAACTCGACGCCTATGGTATCCCAGCCCAGCCGCGCCGCTTCTCGAAGCAGCTCGCCGGTCCCGCAGCCATAATCGATGAATGTGCCTTTCGGGATCTTCTCAAGCCATTCGACTATTCGCGCCCGGTCCTTGTTGACTTCGATGACCGGCTCCGAAGCGTATCCGGATTCGTACTCAGGGCCATACATACGGGCGAGAGTTTGAGCATCGGGCATCGGGTCGCAGTAAAGCGATTTGCACTCGAAGCACTCCACATAGGCAAACTCCCTGCCCCGATATAATGTAGAACCGAGCCAGGAGGGACGCGCGCGGTCGCAGTCGCAGAGCGGGCAAGCCATTGTAAGAAGCCAGAAGTCAGAAGCCAGAAGCTAGTCGAGGCTGATGCTGGCTTCTGTTTTTTTATGAAACCGCACCTAAAGCTTCTTCATAGAGTCGCTCGTAGCGACGGGTCGTGATGTCGGCCCCCATATTGCTGTAAACATACTCTCTGCCCTTCTCTCCGAGCCTGTTTGCCAGGTCTCTGTTTGACATGATCTCACAGATCGCAGCAGCTATCGCCCGGCTATCGCCCGGCGGCACGAGCCTGCCTCGCTCATTATCGCCTATCGCATCTGGCGCGGCGCCGACCGGAGTCATTACGACGGGCCTGGCGAACGCGAGTGCCTCAAAAAGCACCTGGCAGAAAGATTCGCAAAACGACGGTTGCACGACCACATCGGCGGCGGCTATCCAGTCGAGCGCGTCATCGCGCCATCCCACGAAGCGGACCGTGTCTTCTATGCCAAGCTCGCGGCCCCGCCTTCGCAGCTCATCTTCATAAGCGCCGCTGCCGACTATCGTCAGCCGGAAGTCCTGATTGGCAGACCTTATCTCAGGGACCGCTTGCAAAAGGTATTCGATCCCCTTCTCGGGGTTAAGGCGGCAACAAACCAGAGCGAGGTACTTTCCTTCCAGCCCGTATTCGCGTCGTAACCTTAAAGGGGCCTCGGGCGAAGAAGGACGGTATTTATCGAAGTCCAGTCCGAAGGGTATGACTTTGACTTTTCGCGCCGGGACGCCCTGACGTTCTATCAATAGTTGCGCGACGCTTTGAGCAGGAACAGTAATCTTGGTTGCGGTCCTGTTACAGAAAGCCTCGCCTGCCAGAAAAAACCTCCTCTTGAGCCCCCGTGTCAGGTAGTAGATGTGGTCCGAGTAATGCCGCCCGATTATATAGCAGGGCGTGCCGGCCATGCGGACCGCCATCGAAGCGATTATGTTCTCGTCATAGTGATGCGCCTGGATTATGTGCGGTTGAATTCGGCGTATCTCCTCGGATAGCTCGCGAAACATCTGCGGATAGAGGCGGCGCTCGAATCTCATTCCCAGGCAGCGTGTCTTGTAGTGCTCGCCGTTCGTGTAAGGAACCTGCTGGCGCGAAGGCATCCCGGTGAGCGCGAAGACTTCGTATTTCGATCTATCGAGGCGGGTGAGAACGGTATCGATGATGTCGTAGCGGTTTATTATGCCCGCGAAATGCAGTATGCGAATCATTATTTACTCTCAGCAGAATACTCTACGCGATTGGCGACCGCCTTGAGGCGTATCCGAGCTTGCTGCCTTCTCTGCTGATGCCGTGCAAAGCGAGCCCCTCTTGAAATCCCCTGTAAATTGCGGCCGAGAGCAACACCTTATAGAACCGCCAGAGCGGGCGAGGCGCCGGCCAGAGCCTTTCGAGGGCGGAGCAAATGCCGAACAGAGCCTCCTGAACCGGGTGTGTCCCCACGACGATTTTAACCATCTTTCGCAGGATCAAACTCGGCGGATCCTGGTCCCATCTCGGGGGGAGGTTTTCGTTTACGAGTCTAAGCCTCGGATGCGCCGCGCCGTACTTGCTCCACAGTAGCGGCTCCGACCGGCTGTATAACCGCTGTCTCAGGCAGTAGTCTCGTATGGAAGACCCGGCCCAGTCATTGTGAACCCCGACGATGCCCGGATTAAACATCACCTTGATGCCCGCCTGCCAGGCTCGTATGGCAAGTTCCAGGTCTTCTACGCTCGCGCCGCGGAAGGTCTCATCGAAGCCGCCCAGCCGTTCGAAATCAGCTCGCGGCATGGATACATTCGCCCCTGCCAGACCTTTTACCTCGACGATGCCCTGAGACGGCGAGGCGGGAGCGCAATGGGCCGCTCGAAATCTTCCGAAAGGAGTCCGCTCTTGCACCGACAGGGTGACCACATGGCCCAGAATCCAGCAGCCCTTATACTCTCTCAAAGAGTCGTAGTGACGCTGCGCGAAGTCCGGCTCTACAAGTATGTCGTTGTCGAGAAAGATGAGGTACTGGCCTGTCGCAACCCTCGCCCCCGCATTGCGCGCGGCGGCCGCACCCGGCGTGCTCTCGTGCACGAGGCGCAAGGGGACGGGAAATCTCTGGAGGCGTACTACCTCGTCCGTATCGTCCGTGCTGCGATTATTGACGACTATCGCTTCCCATCGGTATTCGAATCTCTGCTTCGACAGGAGATCGAGAGTCCTGGCAAGCGCATCAGACCGGTTGTGCGTCGGGATGATTATGCTGACTTCCATCGCTCTGCGCCTATGTCTGCTTGCGGACGAGATATCCGCCCAGGGCGAGATTTCGAAGGCCGGATTCATCCAGCACATGCAAAGCCTCGCGGGGACGGCTCACAATAGGGTAGCCGTGAAGATTGAACGATGTGTTCAAGAGAATGCCGCGCCCGGTCAGGGATTCGAATGCTTCGAGCATGTCGTAATAACTCAAGTTCCAATCCTGATAAACGACCTGGGGCCGTATAGTCAGGTCATAAGGATGGCAGGCGGCGCGAAACTCTTCTCTGCGACCTGTCGAATCAAACGCGAGGATCATGTAAGGCGCAGGGATTCGCTTCGGGTTCATGCAATAATCGGCTTCGCGCCGGTCAAGCACCGACGGCGCGAAAGGCATCCAGAAATCGCGGGATTTAATGGCGTCGTTTATCACCTTGACGACTTCCGGTCTTGACGCATCGGCCAGTATCGAGCGATTGCCCAGGGCGCGCGCGCCGAACTCTTCGCGGCCTTTGAAGCGCGCCACGACCTCGCCTTTCGCCAGAAGCTCGGCTGCCTCCTCTTCAATGTTCTCGACCCTGCTCGCCTTCACTCTGTTTTTGAACGCATACTCCTTTATGGCCCGCCCGATCTGCTCGTCCTCATGCTCTGGCCCCGTGTAAAACTCGCGCAGGGGCTTCATCGAGTGATGACCTTCCTGTTGCGCATACACATTGTATGCGGCCCCTATTGCGTTGGTCTCGTCGCCGCAGGAGGGGAAGACGAAAAGGTCTTCGACCTCTGGAAGCTCCGCTATCGCCTTGTTGAGCTTGACGTTCATGAAGAGGCCGCCCGAAAGCGCCACCTTGCCGATGCCCGTAGCGCGAATACAATTGCGGACCCATTCGGTCACGAATTCTTCTATAAACCTTTGAAGCCCCCCGCACACCGAGTCGAACCGCTTCAATTCGAACAACTCGCGCAGGTAAAGATAACTGTTGTAGGTTTCGGGACACCCGTTTCTGCGGCTCCAGGTGAGGCCGTCTGGCCCCTCGAAGTCGAAAAGCTGCCTCAGATCTCGAAAGACTCTCTCAGAGCCTTTTGCCTCGGCGTAAGGCGCCAGCCCCATGAGCTTGTATTCGTGCTCAAGCGGCACCATGCCAAGCAGGCAGGTCGCCATGCCATATATAAAGCCCAGAGATT
>DASTET010001114.1:0-3863 GCA_035709445.1 Blastocatellia bacterium
ATATCGGTTACCGATACGGGCATAGGGATCAGTAAAGATTTTCTTCCGCTCGTCTTTGATCGTTTCTTGCAGGCGGATGGCTCTTACACGCGGGTACACGGCGGACTCGGCCTGGGGCTCTCAATAGTGCGCCACCTGGTAGAGATGCATGGCGGCGAGGTCCGCGCTTATAGCGACGGGGAGGGGCTCGGATCGACATTCACCGTGAGACTCCCGTACGCAGATGTAGATAAGCTCGCGGCCTATCAACGGGAGCAGTCGCTCAGACATCCCTACATGGACATAGGTCAGGGCACGGATGAGGCCCTCCCGCGATTCGATAACAGCCGCATACTGGTAGTCGATGACGAGGCTGACACTCGTGAGCTGCTTGTGGCGATCTTCGACCAGTGCGGCGCTCAGGTGAGGACGGCAGCTTCAGCATCGGAAGCGCTGGCCGTTTTGGAGCACTGGGAGCCGGACCTCCTCATCTGCGATATAGGGATGCCCGAAGAGGACGGGTTCGAACTCATAAAGAAGGTCCGCAAATCGGGACCGGAAAGCACAAGGCATGTTCCGGCCCTTGCGCTCACCGGCTATGCCCGTGTCGAGGATCAGAGAAAAGCGTTCGCATCCGGCTTCCAGATATTCATATCCAAGCCGGTCGATCCAGCCCATCTGACCAGGACCGTCGAAGCTCTCCTTAACAGCAAAGGCTCATAGAGGAGACACGCCCGGAGCATTTTCCTTTTTCCATTTATCATTTTTCATTTCTTGCAAAGCGCCCTATTCAACCCTCAGCGCGATCATAGGGTCGACCCTCGTAGCATTGCGTGCCGGGATATAGCTCGAAACCAGCGCGACCGAGGCCAGCACCACAGTGAAGAGGGCAAAGGTAGAGAAATCGAGCGATACCATACCGAAAAGCAGGCTCGACATGGCGCTGCTCAAGAGGAAGGCTAAAGGCAGACCCAGCCCGAGCCCGACCCCGGCCAGCTTCATCGCCTGCCAGAGGACCATCCTCAACACATCCGCGTGTCTGGCTCCCAGAGCCATTCTTATGCCAATCTCGTGAGTCCGCTGCGATACGGAATAGGCCATCACGCCATAGACGCCGACCGCCGAAAGCACAAGGGCAATCACGCCCAGTATAGCCATCAACCCGGCCGAGAGCCTTACGCCCGACACCTCGTCTGCGATGTCCTTCTCCATAGTCGCGATCTCATAGACCGGCTGGTCCGGATCGACGCCCAGTATTTGAGACTTGACCGCCGCCGCCGCGCTCATAGGATCGCCCTCGGTCCGCGCCGCGATAGTGAGCGTGCGCGGCGGGGCCTGAAGATAGCATATGTACATGGTCGGCTGCGGTTCCCGGTCGAATATGAACCGCTTCACATTGCCGACGATGCCGATGATCGTCGCCCACTCTTCTTTCGATTCGAGCGGGCCTGTCTTTATACGCTTTCCGAGCGGGTCCTCGCCAGGCCAGTGGCGGGCGGCCATGCTCTCGCTTATGATGGCCGCGCGGGGCGCATCCATCCCGTCGCTATCGGTGAAGACGCGGCCCCTTAAAAGCGGTATCTGCATGGTCTGAAAGTAACCCGGGCTTATTACCTGATAGCTGGAAAGGAGCGGATGACCGGGAGGGGGCGCGGCCCGCCCCTCGATGCTGAAGTTTGTTGTGATCCATGCGCCGCCGGTCGGGAGATAACTGGCGACGCTTGCCGACTTGACTTCTGCAAGCGCCTCTATTCGCTCTATCACCTGTTTATAAAATGTCGCCCTCTGTCGCATTTCAGGATATTTCGATTCCGTAAGCGAGGTTCGCATGGTGAGCAGGTTCTCCGAGTTGAAGCCTTTCTTCTGGTCCTCGACCATCCGCGAGAAACCTTTGACCATCAGCCCTGCGCCTACCAGCAGCACAAGCGCCAGGGCCACTTCGGAGATGACAAGCATGCTGCGAAGGCGGTGGCGCCCGGCCCCTGATGTCGAGCCCCGGCTGCCCTCTTTGAGCGTTTCGTTCAGGTCGGGTTTTGAGACATGAAGCGCAGGAGCGAACCCGAAGACTATCCCCGTGAGCACGGCCAGGCTGAGAGTGAAGCCGAGCACGCGGGTGTTTATCGTCATACGATCCCAGCCCGTTATACCGCGAGTGATGTCGGGCGGAATGCTCGCCTGTATAAGATCGATAAACCACATGGCGAGCAGGATGCCCAGCACCGCGCTCATAAGAGCAAGCAACAGGCTCTCGCTCAGAAGCAGGCGCATTACTCGCGGCCTTGTCGCGCCGAGCGCCGAGCGGATGGCCATCTCTTTGTAGCGGCTGCTTGCGCGAGCTAGCTGCATGTTGGCGACATTCACACAGGCCAGAAGCAGCACGAATCCCACCGCTCCCATCAATGTCCAGAGGAACATGGGAGTAAAATCACCCGCTATCTTATCGCTCAGCAGCGCGACCTCCGCCCTCCTTCGGGTGTTGGTCTGCGGGTACTGCTGTTCGAGCCTCGACGCCGTGGTGTTCAGCTCGGCCTGCGCCTCGGAGGGGGCGATGCCGAGCTTGAGACGCGCAATCACTTGAAGATACTGCTGCGCCCTCTGTGTCTTAAACTCATCGGTGATGACGAGCGGCAGCCATAACTGTGTGGGTTTCGGGTAATCGAAATCGGCGGGCATGATTCCAACCACCGTATGGGGTCGGCCGTCGAGCGATATCGTCGATCCGAGTGTCCGAGGATCGGAGGCGAAGCGGCGCTGCCATAGCTTGTGGCTTAACACGACGACCTGATCGCGCCCGGGCTGCTCTTCTTCATCGAGCAGGGTCCGTCCGGAGGCAGCCTCAACGCCAAACACACGAAAAAAACTGGGAGAGACGCGAAGCGCATCTATTCTCTCCGGCTCGCCCGCGCCCGTGAGATTCGAGTTTGCGTACTGCGTGGCTGCGATCTCTTCAAAGGATGTGTTCTCGTTCCTGAAATCCAGAAAGTCTGCGGGCGCGACGCTGGAGATATCGAAGTCGTCCTGTGGCAGGGTCTCCGATACGGCAACAAGCCGCTCCGGCTCATCGAAACTGAAGGGATTTAACAGCAGCCCGTCTATGCAACTGAATATGGCCGCGTTCGCTCCTATCCCCAGCGAGAGCGCGATGACGGCTACGGCGGTGAATCCGGGGTTCTTCGCCAGCATCCGCAAGCCATAACGAAAGTCCTTAATGAATGCGTCCATAGAAACCTCTCAATGCGGTCGAGTAAAACCGGGGAGCGATGACCAGTTCAACGGTGAATAACCAATCTCTGTGCCATAGCTGATGGACCCGGAATCGGTCGGAATGAAACGAGATGCAGAAAACAGGGCGCGGTCCGAGCATCTTCGCGTGTGCGGTTATGGGAGCGAGATTCTCATAATTGGGACGAAGTAAGCCCCGTCGCGCCGCATTACGGTATAGGGCGCGCCCGGTCGAATGCTCCCTCCAGATAGATCGGCTCGAGCCCTGACGCCCAGTAGATCAGGGCCTTCTTATCAGGTTGAGATGTCTCCTGACCGGTCCGCAGCGCGGGCGCGCCGCCAGCCAGGGGATGAAACTCGATCCAGCCGCGCCAGGTCCCGTCCGCGCGCGGCTCGCCATAAACATAAACGACGTAGGTTGCCCCGCTTGAATCTACTATTCTCTCGGAGTGCTCGTGGATCAACTCTGGCATAATCCCTCCTCTTCAGGTCGAGAATCGAAGCGTCCAGAGTCTCTGTTGCCTGATAATCACACCATACCATAACGCAACATCAATTGTAGAGAGAGGGTTATTTGATCAAAAGAGATTATCCTGTTCGATCACGATTCGGGAATGCGCAGCTCGTGAATAGCCAGGATAGATATGGTCGTAGGTATACCG
>DASTET010001115.1:0-2751 GCA_035709445.1 Blastocatellia bacterium
TGCATTCCTGCGGCGTCATCTGTTCCAGGTGGAACCCGAGAGAGAAGATTATCCTCGCGCAACGGTGCATGCGCCAGAAGAGCATGCCTATGCGGTTTTCGGGCGTTTTTGCGAAGTTCATGTCCCAGAGCAGAAACTCCCAGTAGAGCGCCCACCCTTCGCCCCAGAACGGCGTGCTGAAGATGTTGCGATAGGGGCGGTGGCGAGCCGTCATGAAGCCTTGCAGGTGATGGCCGGGTATCAGCTCGTGATGCACGGTGGCGCGCGAGAAGTGTATGTTGTTGCCGCGCATGCTCATCATCTTCTGCTCGTGCGCCATGGTGTTCGTGGGGAACGAAACAAGTATCGTCTCTCCTCCGAGAAAGAAGGGGCTGACGAGCTGCCGTTCGGGCGACATCATCTCCATACGCCAGCTCTCTTTCGCAAGCGGAGGGACGGTCACAAGGTTGTTCTTCTCGACGAACTCTATCGCTTCAAGCGCCAGCTCGCGTATCATCTGCGGCTGCTTGCCCGGCTCGACGTGTAGCGTCTTTACGTGTTCGAGCGCACGGTGCCAGTCGTCGCCGTAGCCAAGCTCGCGCGATGCCTTCTTCATCTCGGCCTCGCACCAGGCCATCTCCTTCTTCGCGATAGCGATCAGCTCTTCAGGCGTGTAGGGGATCATCTCCGAAGCAAGCTCGATCATCAACGCCTCGCGCCCGATAGGGTCGCCGACTATGTCGCTCGCATCGCACGGACGCGCGGCGACAGGTCTCGCGCCGCCGCCTTGCCGCCCGCCGCCCGGCCCGGCGCCCGGCCCTCTCCCGCCGCCAGGACGCGAATCGGCAGAAGGGGCCGACCCGCCTTCCGGCTTCACGCCCACCACTCGCTCGGTCAGGAATGTGGCATAGTTCCCGAGAGATTGATCTACAGTCTTGTAAGGCTCCTCGACCCACCAGGTGAAGACCGGATCGTACCCGCTATAAAACCCGTACCAGCCTCTGAGCATGTTCCTGAGACTGCCGACCGCTCCCGCGCCACGATTGGCGATGGTCTTTTTCACCTTGATCGCGCCCGGACGGGCCTCGGCCCTCAACCCGGCATCGACCGCGCGGTGCGTCTCATCGATCTGTTTGTTCAGGCGAGTGAGCAGCGCGGCGATCTTCGCAGAGTCGACGGGCTCCATCCGACGACGCGCCTCTTCGAGCGCGACCATCTCTGAGGCGAACGGGATCAGGGCTTCTATCTCCTGTCTCCTCTTGTCTTCTATGTCGATCTGTCTCAGCTCGTATTCGAGATGGTTCTTGAAGAGGATGTAATCGATCTGTCCGCTCTGGCTCATCCGGTCGAAATCTATCTTGCCGAGCGAGTCGAGCCATTCGGTATAAAACCGCTTCATACGGGCCTGCCGGGCGGGCGAGAGCGGCGCGGTATAAAACCGGCTGAGGCTTCCCCGGTCGGTCGTGTACCGCTCTATCGCGCCGCGCATCTCGCTCTCGGAAGAGTTGAACCCGTTGAGGTCGGCTGCCGCGCTCACGCTCTGCGAGACGGCGAGAACGCAGCATAGCATTATCGCGAGCACAGGTTTGATTCTCATGGCCATTGTCTCCATTCAACACAGAGGAAAACAGAGGGTAAAGGTGTCTCTCCTCTGTTTTCCTCTGTGTTTCAATCTCTTGCTCAATATCAATCCTTCTGTCCGGGTTGGCCGCTCGTCGTCACCTTGAGCCGATCATGTTTCTGCTTCTGGACCATCGCCGCCACCTCGTCGAGGAGTTTTTTCGCGTCATAAGCGATGCCGTCCTTGATCGTCCACTTGATGCCGCCTATGCGCTCGACCTTGCCCGTCTTGTCGTTGAGCTTGACGGCGCCCGTTCCATAAAGGACCTTGAGGTTTTCGAGCGGGTTCTGATCGACGATCACAAGGTCCGCAAACAGCCCTTCTCGGACCACGCCGTACTCTATCGGCTTGCCCCGGTGCACCGTCATCGCCCCGTTCATCGTCGCTGCCTGTATCACTTCGAGCGGGTGAAACCCCGCTTCCTGCAACATCTCGAGCTCCTGTATGAATCCGAAGCCGTAGGTGTGATAGATGAAACCCGAATCGGACCCGGCGGTGACTCGCCCGCCCATCTTTTTATAGTCGTTCACGAGGCGGAACCAGACGTTATAAAAATTCCGCCACGCAATCTCATCCCACGTCGTCCAGTAGAACCAGTATGAGCCGTGGTTGCGGCGGCTCGGCTCATAGTATTCCATCAAGGATGGGAGCGTGTACCTGTCGTGCCATTCCGCCGTGCGCGCGCGCATAACATCGCGGCTCGCCGAGTATATGCTGAAGGTCGGATCGAAGACCGTGCCGAGCGACAGATGCTCTTTGAGATACGCGACCCACTCGGGGCTGCCCGGCTCGTGAATCTTGTCCCACAGCCGCGCCACCTGCCCGAATCGGTGCTGCTCGTCGTTCTGGTTCTGATCGACGGGCCAGGGCTGCACTACAAAATCTTTCAGCAGCGCTTCGAAGTGGCCGTAGAAATGTGTCACCGTTTCGAGTCCGAGGCGGGCGGCCTTGATCGCGTTCATCTGCGCGACGCCGACCTGGCTGAGGTGCGCTGTCGAGCCGAGGCCGACCTTTTTGGCCTCGCTTAGAAGCGCCTCCATGATCTCGGGGCGGTACGAGCCGAGCTTCATCCCGTCCACCCCGTTCTGGGCCGCCCATCTGACCCACGCGCGCGCGGCCTCGGGGGTGTTGATCTGGCCTTCCTTCCAGCC
>DASTET010001116.1:0-2505 GCA_035709445.1 Blastocatellia bacterium
AGGAGGGGACGGTCGGGGGCGGCTCGGATGGGAACTTTATTGCGGCGCTCGGCGTCCCGGTGCTCGACGGGCTGGGCGTCGACGGCGCGGGCGCGCACGCTGAGCACGAGCACATAATAATCGACGACATACCTCGCCGCGCCACCCTGCTCACGCGGTTGATTGAAACCCTATAGTCAGGGCGCGAGCCCGACCCTGCGCGGCCCGCGTAATATAATCCGAGCAACGGGGTCACCCTCCGTGTCGAGGATAAGACCTTCCAGGAAATGACCGGCGCGAGAATGGACGGGATTAACAAGAGTAAGCATTTTGGGGAATTATGTATCTCTGCTGTTGACCCTGTCCCTCATTGAGACTGGTTGATTCTGACAAGCTCGCCGAAGACCTCGGCGACGCGCTTTCGGGTCTGCTCGAATGGCCCCGACGTGTCTATCTCGTAGTCCGCTATGCGGCCTGTGATGGATAATGGAGGGCTGAATCAGACGTTATGAGATCATCCGAACTCGCGCTGGTAGCCCTCCCAGCGCGCCTTCATCTCCGACATGAATTCGATGAATGCCGGGTCTTTGCGGAGCGGGTCCAGAAACGGGTCGCGGGCGAAGAGCGGGTAGCAGGGGAAGCCTTCCTTGACCGTCACGCGCAGCCACTTCACGGCTTCTTTGCTCTTGCCTCCCAGCGCGTATATGCGAGCGATGTTGTAAGTGCTGTGATGATACCCTCGGTATATCCGCTCCTTTTCGAGAATCGAAGGGACGGCCGCCTCGGCCTCCCGGTGTTTCCCCTGCAATGCCATTAATAGGACCAGATTCACAAGCTTCCATATAGAGTCAGGGTCCTGATGATACTCTTGCTCGACGAGCGGTTCGGCCTCCTTCAACATTCTCTTTTCCAGGTAATATCTAAAGTCCGGGCCTCGATTGAAAAGCCTCAGGCTCGCCTCTAACGCTTCATCGGGTTGGGCCGATTGATAATACTCGGCGACGTAACCGGCTTTGATCTCGTCATTGTTGGGATCTATCTTCAGCGCGATCTCATATTCTTCGGCCCCCTGCTTTTCCAGACCGATATGGTAGTAGAGGTCTCCTAGCTCTGAGTGTCCTGCGTTAGAATCGAGCTGCTGGGCCAGGCGAAGCTCTCGAACTGCCGCCGCAACCTGCCACCCTTCGTACTGGCTGAACACAATAAAAAAACGGGCCGTGTGAACATCAGCCAGTTGCGGGTCGAGCCTTTCCGCGACAGCAAGCTCCTGTTTGGCCAGCTCAATCAGGGCCGGATTATATTCCTGAAACACGGCTTTTTTGGCATAAGCATATCCGAGTTTAGCGTGAGCCAGGGCGTATTCCGGGTCCAGATCGATCGCTTTCTTGAAGAGATCGATTGCCAGGCCGGATTCCGAGCGAGTCCTGAGATCGGGACCTATATTATAAAAGTGATACATGGCCTTCGCGTAATAGTTGTAGGCCTCCAGGTTCGAGGTGTGGCGTTTCGATAGCCGCGCCAGCTGCGCCGGGCTGAGCCTGAGCCGCATACGCTCGGCCACCTGCTGCGATACTTTGTCCTGGATCGCGAAGATGTCGGTGAAGCGCTCATCAAACTTCTCGGCCCATAACGACGCCCCGTCGGCGACCCTGAGCAGATTCACGCTCACGCGTAACTGGTCGCCCACGTGCAGGAATGTGCTGTCGAGCACCGCATCTACTTGCAGCTCGCGGGCCGCGGCGAGCGAGTCGCTCTCCTCGTTAACATATTTGCGGACTGCGCTGGCCGGGCGCACGGTCAGCTCGCCGCTCTGGCTGAGCTTTGTGATGATGTCGTTAGCGATCCCCAGACCCAGATAGTCCTCATTCGCCTCCTGGTTGAGCGGTCTGAAGGGCAGCACAGCAAGCGACTTGATTTCATGCGAGGTCGCAGCAGGCGCGTCTCGCGTTAGCAATCGATAGCCGAGCATCACAACCATTATCACCACCAGGGCCAGGACGGCCGCCCACCGTCGAGACATCGATAGCTTTCGCCGGGCCTCAGGTTTCTCAGTCGACGCGCCCGCTCCCCCCAGCTCGAGCTGCCGCCTGAGATTCTTTAGCTCAACCAGCAACTCTCCCGCCCGGCTGTAGCGCAGCTCCCGGTCCTTCTCAATGCACTTTCGCACGATCCGCTCAAGCTCGTGCGGCACATCCTGATTGTAATGGCTGATTGCTTCCGGCTGCGCGTGCACTATCCGGTCCAACGTCTCGTTTGAATTCGCCCCGGCAAAAGGCGACTGCCCGGTAGCCATCTCATATAGAACCACACCCAGGCTGAACAGGTCCGTGCGGTGGTCCACGCCACGCCCTAACGCCTGCTCGGGACTCATGTAGGGCACCGTGCCCATCACCACGCCTGAGCCGGTCTTAACTATCGGGCGCGTCCTGGCCTCGGTGCCCACCTCCTGTCGCCTGCTCAGCTTCGCAAGCCCGAAGTCCAGGACCTTCACCAGCTCGTCCTGCCGCACCATGATGTTTTCGGGCT
>DASTET010001117.1:0-2289 GCA_035709445.1 Blastocatellia bacterium
CTCGGTCGCGATAAATTGATAGAGGCGGTCGATAAACTCGACCGATTCATCCGAGCCGTAACGGATGCCGAGCCGTATAAGCATCTCGGCCAGCCCCATGGTGTTGAGCCCGACCCGCCGCTCGGATTTCTGCTGCGCATAGTTCTCGTCAAAGAAATAAGGCGTGGCGTCGATTACATCGTCGAGAAAGCGGACGGCATAGCGCACTGAACGGCCCAGGCTCTCCCAATCGACTTCGCCGCCCTGCACGAACTTCGACAGGTTGATCGCGCCGAGATTGCAGACCCCGAAACCGGGCAGCGGCTGTTCGCCGCAAGGATTCGTGCAGCCGAGATAGCCCGTGTCATAGTACCAGGAATTCGACATGCGGTTGGCGCGTTCTATAAAGAAGACGCCTGGCTCGGCAGAGGCCCAGGCCGATTCGATAATCGAGTCCCATATCTTACGGGCCTTGATCGTTTTATGCGTGACGACTTTCTTGCCGGCGGCGAGCCATTTTTCGAGATTGCCGTCCCACATAGTCTCATAATCGGGGTCGCTCGTATCGGCGAAGACGAGGTCCCAGTCGGCGTCCGCCTCGACCGCCTGCATGAACTTGTCGGTTATCCCTACTGAGACGTTGGCGTTGGTGATCTTACCCATGTCGCGCTTGGCGTTTATGAACTCGACCACGTCCGGGTGCCAGCAGTTGAGGATGAGCATAAGCGCTCCCCTGCGACTCCCGCCCTGTTCTATGAGTCCGGTAACAAATGAATAGAGCGCGCCCCAGCTCACTGCCCCTGAAGAGCGACCGTTGACGCCTCTGACATAGGAGTGACGGGGACGCAGGCTCGATACGTTTATGCCGACCCCGCCGCCGCGCGACATTATCTCCATCATCTGCGAAAGCGTGTCGACTATACCTCGGCGGGAGTCCTTGGGGGACGGGACCACATAGCAGTTGTAGAATGTCAGTTGCTGATCGGTTCCGGCGGCCGTGAGTATCCGGCCTGCGGGAACGAACTTCCATCCTTGCAGCAGCCATCGGAATTTATGATACCAGGCTTCGGCCTGCTCGCCTTCGACGGCGGCGATCCCGCGCGCGACGCGCTCCATCATCTGCTCAGGATCGGTCTCTATCGGTTTTGCCACGTGTTCTATCAGGCGCTCGATCACAGTGCCGTCGCGAAGCTCGAGGCTCACGCGCGGCCCGTCCAGTGTGCGGACGGTGGCGATCTCACGCTGGCCCGTCTTGTCATCGACACAGACTATGACCATATCGCCCACACCGAGCGTCCTCTTGTGCATGTCCTTCATGGCGTACCGGTCGAGGAATATCTTCTGTCCAAGCTCGTTAAGGTCATTCGTATCGGCAGACACGCCGACCCTCGGCAAATCCGCGTGCAGGGCGACGGACGGAATGGGGTCTTCAAGTGAGGTCTGGCCGTTTGTTTTATCCAGATCGCCCATAGATCGGGTAGACATCGCTAAAGTCTCCTTCCCTGAGAACTATTATATTTTTCTATCGCAGGCGCAGCCGACGCTTATTATAAAGACACCTCCACGCGTCCCTCTGCGCAAGCCGGGTATTCCGGGGACTGACGATCTGCCTGCTAGGTTTGGTTTGTTTTTGCAGCTCGGCCCACTACGACCCTGCCACGCAGGAGGACCGGGCTGCTCCGGGGTGTGTGCTTATCTGTTCTCCGGCTGAAATTCATTTCCCCTGGCGAAACTTCGCTGTCCTTAATCGCTTCAACGTCCGGCCTGAACCCTATGATAATGCTTAGGGCTTGAAGACAACAACCGCCTTCAGGCCTTTTGCTCTCTGCTGTTGTTTGCTGGCGGATTCGGAGTATACGCCACGTATAGAATACTGTCAATCGAAAAGTACAATATGTTGTGGTTTTCTATAATAACGGAAGAAGGGCTTTGCTAAAAAATGTTTCTGTTTTGTTCCCTTCAATTACAGCCGAAACAGGCTCCTCAGGCAACCGGCTGATCTTTCAAAGATTGCTTTTACTATTGGCCTCTTTTAGCAAAAGAATTATTATCCGAACATCAGCACATAACCTGCCCCTGAGATTCATTCCTAAGCCTTAACAGATGCTTCGTAAGCGGCAGGCATCTACTTTCTCAATAAGAGAGAGCAGCTATGAAACAACAGGTGCGGACAGGTGAGCGAGAGCAGAAGAGCTGGACCAGAAACCTCTATATCTATCTGGGCAGGAACATGGTTCAGGTAGGGATTCTATCGGTGCTGGTAGTAGGGGGTATAATCACACTCATCCTCCAGGATATTGACAAGCGGCA
>DASTET010001118.1:0-4501 GCA_035709445.1 Blastocatellia bacterium
GATTATGAGCGACTCGATCTGTTAGTGTGGCCGCGCTATGGCGACGATACAGTTTCTGGGCGCGACGGGTACGGTGACGGGATCAAAATATGTGCTTGATGTGGCGGGGAGCCGGGCTATGGTCGATTGCGGGCTGTTTCAAGGGTACAAAGAACTGAGGCTCCGCAACTGGGAGCCGCTTCCCGTAGGTCCCTCTTCGATAGGCTGGGTGTTGCTCACGCACGCGCACATAGACCACTCAGGCTATCTGCCGCGGCTGGTCCGCGATGGGTTTACCGGGCCGGTCTATGCGACAAGGGCGTCAGCCGATCTGCTTGAGATCATGCTTCCCGATTCGGGAAGGCTACAGGAAGAGGAAGCCGAATACGCGAACCGCAAAGGGTACTCGAAGCATCATCCGGCGCTCCCGCTTTATACCGAGTCCGATGCAAGGCGCGCGCTCAAGCAGGTCGTTCGCGTCGGCTATGATGAAGAGATCGATCTGAGCAAGCTGTTCGCCGCGAGGTTTATACCTGCGGGTCATATCCTCGGCTCAAGCTTTGTCGCCGCCGAGATCAAGGAGCGAGGCAGAGACCCTGTAAAGGTGATCTTCTCAGGCGACCTGGGCCGGTACGATGAGCCTATACTAAACGACCCTTCGACCGTGGAGGAGGCAGATTACCTGCTGGTCGAATCGACTTACGGCAACCGCCGTCACGAGGATGTCGATCCGAAAGACAGGCTTGCCGAGATAGTGAACTCCACCGTGGAGCGCGGCGGTAAGATCATCATCCCCGCATTCGCCGTGGGGCGCACACAGCTTCTGGTCTATTACCTCAGAGAGCTTGAAGACGAGGGGCGGATACCGGTGATCCCGGTCGTAGTCGATTCGCCGATGGGCGCGTCGGCGACAAGGCTCTACGCGAAGCACAAGGACGATCACGACATCGATATGCAGAGGCTTGCCCGCATACAGCGCAACGCGCTCGCCACGCGGAATTTCTCACTCGTGCAGGGGCGCGGCGGATCGAAGGCGCTCAACAGTCTGGCGGGGCCTGCCATCATCATATCGGCTTCGGGGATGGCCACGGGCGGTCGCGTGCTCCACCATCTCGCGCAGCACCTGCCCGACCCGGCGAGCACGGTCGTCTTCGTAGGCTTTCAGGCTGCGGGCACGCGGGGCCGGCGTCTTCAAGAGGGCGAGAAAGAGATAAAGATACACGGAAAGATGGTCCCGGTCCGCGCTCGTATCGAAGCGATGGGGAGTCTCTCCGCGCACGCCGATTCAGCAGAGATTCTGCGCTGGCTGAAAGGATTCAAGCGACCGCCGAAGACTACTTTTATAATTCACGGCGAGCCCGACGGAGCAGAGGCGCTCCGCGACCTTATCATAAAAGACCTGGGCTGGAACGTGGTTATACCGACCTACAAGGAAGTGGTCGAGCTTTGAGAAACAAGACGACAGAACCGGCAAAGGTCTCAAGGTTTCTTGTTCTTGTTCTCGTTCTTCTTTTTATCGTCGTCGCCGCCTCCAAAAATCTTCTTGACCTTACCAAAGAAGCCGCCTTTTTTCTTCTCTTCTTTTTTCTCCTCGGCTGGCTTTGTCTCGGCTACCGCCGGTTTCTCTTCTTTCGGGGCGGGAGCGGGTTGTGGCGGCTCGCTCGCTACAGGCTTTGAGGTCGCAGGTGTCTCGGCGGATGTCTCCGTCTGCCCGGCGCGCTCGGTTCGACTGTCGCGCTGACGGGCAGACTTGCTCGAATCTGTGGCGCCGGTCGCAGGCGCCGACTCGTCCGCAATCGGCGCGGTCTGCGTCGCGGGCGCGGGCAGGGGCTGCTCCTGAGGCGAAGGCTGAGGCGAAGGCTGAGGCGCTGGCGCAGTATCGGCGGAGGCCGGCTGTGCAGTCACAGGAGGGCTCGCCGCCTGGTTGCTGCGACTGACTATGAGAGCGAGCGGCACGGTTATGAGAACGAGCAACGCGACGGCTGCGGCCGTGTAGTGTTTCCAGTTGAGTCTGCCGAGCAGCGATGTCTGGCCCTGCGGATTGATAGGGGACGTGGAATATTGATTGGGCGGCGGATATGCCGCCTGCTGCGGAACCGGGTAGGATGCTTGAACGCCTGCGGGGTCATTGAGCCGCGTAGCTTTTAAGTGGTCGGCTGCCGGGGGAAGAGGCGTCCCGGGGCCTTGAGGCACAATTACAGTCTCTTTTATATGATCTGGCGTGGGCCCTGTACCTCTTGGAGCATCTGCGACGGTCGGAGGCGCGGCATACGCATCCGCGACCCGTGTGGCCGGGGCTGCATAGGCGGGCTTCGCCGGGTCCGAAATAGTTGCCACAGCGCCAATGCCTTGAAGCAGCGCCGCGCGAAACTCGGCGGCAGTCTTATAGCGCATCTCCGGTTTCTTGGCCAGCGCCCGCATGATGGCCTGCTCGACCACAATGGGGATGTGCATTGCGAATGTGCGAGGCGGCGTCGGCGCGTCCTCAATCTGCGATTTCATCAACGCGAACTCGCTGTCGCTTTGAAACGGGACGCGGCCCGTCAGCATCTCATAGAGCAATATGCCGAGCGAGTATATATCCGAACGCGCGTCGGTCTCTTCGCCCCGTACCTGTTCCGGCGACATATACTCGATCGTGCCGACGATGTTGCCCTGGCGGGTCAGCCGCGATGTGCCGAGGACGCGCGCTATCCCAAAGTCCATCACCTTTATCGTGCCCGTATCGGTCAGCATCATGTTGGCGGGCTTTATGTCGCGGTGAATTATGTCGAGCCTGTGCGCGTGCTCTATACCTTCGAGCGCCTGGCAAAACATGGCTATAGCCCGCTCGATGCTCATAGCTCCGTGCTTGCGTATGACATTATCGAGCGTCTCGCCGCGCACGAACTCCATTACCATGAAGAAGTCTTCTCCCTGGCGCAGGAAGCTGTAGAGGGTGGCTATGTTGGGATGATTCAGCTTGGCGAGCGTCACAGCTTCCGAGCGGAACCGTTCGACCACCTGCGGCTGGCTGGCAAGCTCAGGTCGCAACATCTTTATGGCGACCTCGCGTTCGAGCATCATGTCTATGCCCTTGAAGACCGCTCCCATTCCGCCTTCGCCGATCTTTTCGGTGATCCTGTAATTTCCTACGACATAGCCTATCATCACTCAAACCTCCAATCCCTGTGCATCGCGAGTCATTCTACCCTTGCTCGATCTTTTGAAGCCGCTCTCTGAGGCTACAGCAACCCTGCGCAGGATTCAAGCTAGTAGCTTTTGATGAGGCTCATTATAAGGTTCGACTCCGCTTTCTGTCTGGTCAGCGGAGCGAAGTTATAAGTCTGGCTGTTCTTTTTGTTGAGGTCCTGATACACCTTTATATGAAACGACCCGTACTCGGAGCCGACGAAAGCGTTGATGCCGGTCTCTTTGATCTGCGTGTCGAGCGTTTCGAAGGTGTGGTTGCCGTCTTTGGCCTTGTATGTCACCCCCTGCTTCGTCACAAACAGCGACCCCTCGCAGAACCCGGTGAAGAGCTTGTCGTGGGCGTGATACACGTAAAATGCTGCCGACCCGCCGCGCTCTATCGCCGCGCGCATGGAGCGTTCAGCCGACACAACGTCCCGGCTCCCGTAAAGCTGCGCGAACCCGAGCAACTGAAAAGCGGTCGACTTTTTCGGCTCGACCGTGACGGCCTGCTGGAGCAGCCTTATCGCGTGCGGCGTGTTATTCGATTGAAGCGCGGCCACGGCCTGATCGGTCAGGTCATCATAATCCGGCCCGGTGTTGCGGCGGTTTGCAGGGCTGTTGGCTATCGAAGACGGATCGCCGCCCGAGGGCCTCTCGCCCGCGGGCCTTTCGCTCACCGCTTTTTCGCTTATCGCGCCGAGCAGCGACCGGTTGCCCCCGGCGGCAGTTATCTCGCGCGATATCTGCGGGTTGAGCGCGAAGTTCACTCCGCGCACTTCGACGAACTGCTCGACGCGCGAGGCGGGCAGTCCGCCCTGCAACATCGTGACGATCTCGCTCTTCGAGAGCGGCGGTCCCGGCGGCACATTGGCCGTGGGGCGCGACGTGCTGGCGGGACGGTTTGTCGTCGCCGGCGTCGTCGAGGCCCCGCGATAGTTTCTGCGCATCGCATCGATCATCTCAGGCCGCGCGCCCGCTTCTTTGAATTCAGATTCGACCGAGGGCGACATCTGAAAATCGACGCCTCGCTCCTGTATCGCGGAGACCACTTCCTGCGTAGAGAGCGCGTTCAGGCGGACGACCTTCAAAAGCCGCTCCTTGTCATAAGGAGCCTTGCCCGATTGCATATGAGCCTCATCTACGGGCAGCGTCATAAGCAGCAGGGCCGCCGCAAAAAAGACGATCACGCGAATCGCTGTCGCCTGGTTCATTGCTTTCTTGAGAGTTGCCATGGCTAAAGTCTCCTATTGATCAAGCAGCCTGCGCGCTTCGGCGCGTTTGCGCGCTCGTTCTTTCGCCGCCTGGTCCGCCGCCTCTTTTCGTCCGGGCTTTGCCGGTTTGCGCCGGT
>DASTET010001119.1:0-4686 GCA_035709445.1 Blastocatellia bacterium
TCATCGGCTCGGTCACGTTGAGGACCGCCGCCATTGCGATTGCCGCATCGATGGCGTTCCCGCCGCGTTTAAGAATCTCGACCCCGATCTGTGAAGCGAGCGGCTGGCTCGACGCCACCATCCCGTGACGGGCGCGCACGATTGAACGTCCTGCCGTTCTGTTATGTACCTGCTGCACGTTTGCTCCTACCATGAAAGCCCCAAGCAGCAGCGCCAGCGCTGCGCGTATGAGATTGGCGAAAGTCATAAGCTCGCTCCGTGATTTGAAATCTCAGACTTGAGATTCCAGATTTCAGATTATTGAGACGGCGGCCGGGGCTGGCCGCGATGACAGGTAAAGCAAGTGACGCGGCCCGCGCCGCCCAGCTTTGCATTGGCATCGCGCGTGAGGGCGATCATCCTGCGGGCCAGTTGTTTTGTCGCTTTATCGTCTTTCTCGAAGTGGTCCTTGACGTGACAGTATGTGCAATCGACTCCGAGCGAGTTCTTGAAAGCGAACATGATCTTTGTGATACGCTCGGCTGGCAGGCCCCTGAGCATCTGGATATTTTTGTACTCCTGTTCGGCGCGCTTCTCGCGGCTGGCTGCCGGGAGCGGGTCGAGCGAAGGCAGCTCGGTCACCTCTTCATCCGAAGAGGCGGGAGAGGCTGAGGACGACGGGCCTGGTGAAACGGGCGCGTTCTCTGTGCCTGCCGGCAGCGGGCCCGCCTGCACCGGCTGTGACGGGTCGACAGGCGGATGCCCCGGCGGAAGCTCCTGCTGCGAGCTGCTGTTGACGGACGCCTGCGGCGCGGCGCCTGCGGCGGGCGCCGGTGCTGCGCCCGGCCCGGAGGGGCTCACGCGGTTTGCGACCAGAAACCCTATGACCAGCCCTATTATTATTCCGACTATCGCGTAGCTTACATCTTCCTTCTTCATTAACTACTCCATTAAGAATGCAGATTTTTACCCGGGAGTTGATCGATCATTCTAACAAAAGAGAGCTAGAAATCGAACACGTCGCCGTCCTTGAGTATGGTGAGTTGAAACCCTTCGACCTGATTCAGTTCTTTTATGATCTCGTCTCGGTACTGCGGCTTCATATGAGCGACCAGAACGGGAAGGGAAGGGCGGTCGAGCTTGCCCAGTTCGCCCGCGAGGCTCTGCGGGGTCAGATGGCCGCTCCTATCTGCGATCCACTGGAGCCGGTTCGGAAACGACGATTCGATGACGACGGCCGCGAGGTCGGCAACCGTGCGGGCGATCTGCCATACTCTTTCGGTCGGCCCGGTATCGCCCAGATGGAGCAGCGTCGTCGATCCCTTCCTGATGAAATAACCCGCGCCGGGAACCGAATGATCTACGCGCACCGCCGTAACGATAAACTCACCTATCTCGACCGGCTGCTCCCCGACGATCTCAACCAGCCTCACGACCGGGTTCGGGCGGTCGGGGGTCGTCAAACTTGTGAAGTCCGGCCAGAGCAGGCCGTTGAAATAAGAGGATGCGAGCGCCTGTATCGTCTCCGACAAGCCGTAGATGTGTATGGGCCGGTCGTGTCTATCAAAGAGGTTGTCCGATATGGTAGAAAGCGTCATCGTGTGATCAAGGTGGGCATGCGTGATCAGAATGTTCTCTACCTTTGCTTGCGCCTCAAGATCGAGCGCGGCAGTCAGCGCGCCCGCATCGATGGCGAGCGCGCCGTCTATAAGATAAGAAGAAAGGTTGAGTCCGGGGACCTGCCCTCCCGAACAACCAAGCACTTGAAATCTCATACTCGTATGCTAACGCTTTCTCCTGCCCGATCCTCGGATCGAGCAGATAAAAACCAAATCCTTTGATCTGGCCGACAAAACCATGAAGCGCCGGATTCACAATCCTGGAGAATATACCACAGCGCAATTGACTTCCTGCAATCGAGCCGGGGCACAAGCGTCGTTCGGTATTCACCGCAGAGGACGCCGCAGGATCGCAGAGGGAGAATATATCTCTACGATCCTCTGCTGTTAACGACCGGGTCCCGCTCGCCGTCTTAACCGGCAGCAAGTGGATTTACTATTTGAATGGGAGACGGGGATGAAACTTTTATCGCCGGGCCCGCACTAACCGTGGAAGAAAAAGTCGCCGGCTCCGTCCAATATGGCGGGCTATAAAACGGAACGGGCGACCGAAGAGAACGTTGTATCTATCAGCCTGCGCGCGCTCGATAAGACCTGCCTTTGGAGCAGGCGCAGAATAAGCAAAAAGGATCTGGAGGAGGAGTTTCATCGCGTGGATTGCTGAGCGGGTGGGATCGCCTGTGCGATCGCTTTCTCGCCAGCTTGAGGTGGACGTGTGCCCGCTTCCGGGCGAGCAACAATCTCGGAGGTTGTCATGAAACAGGCTCTATATATTTCGGTCTTCCTGTTCACCCTTTCCATCCCGGCCTCCTTCGCGCAGACATCCGAATCGGCAAAGCTGTACTTTGATCGCGCCTGCTCGCGCCAGAGCAAAGGAGATCTGCGCGGTGCGATAGCCGATTACAGCATAGCGTTGAAGTTCGACCCGCAGTACGCTCTCGCTTATCTTCATCGCGGCAACCTGCGCAAGATGCAGGGCGACCTTGATGGCGCGATGAGCGACTACGATACGGCCATAGCCGCCGACCCCGGGATGGCGGAAGCCTACAGCGACCGGGGGCTGGCTCGCAGCGAGAGCGGAGACCTTATGGGCGCGATAGAGGATCTCGATAAGGCGATTGAGATCAAGCCACGACTCGCCAGAGCCTATTACAATCGCGGGAACGTTCACAGAGAGAGCGGGAGGCTCGATGCCGCGGTCGCCGATTTTTCGAGAGCGATTGAGATCGACTCGCGACTGGCCGAAGCCTATGCAAATCGGGGGGCGCTTCATTATGTGAAGGGCAGAATCGAAGCAGCCATCGAAGACTGCACGCGAGCAATCGAGATGGATTCCAAAATGGGGAGGGCGTATCACAATCGCGGGCTTGCGCGAACTGCCGGCGGCGATATCGCCCGGGCGATAGAGGATTTCGATAAGGCCGCAAGCTTTGAGCCTGACCAGCCGATGATCTATTACAACCGAGGCGTCGCCCGCCAGATCAAAGGAGATTTTGACAGGGCCGTCGCCGACTTCTCCAGAGCAATAGAGCTCGCTCCTGATATGGCGCTCGCCTACGCCAATCGCGGGCTTGTGCGCTACGCGCAGGGCAAGGAGGCGGAAGCCGATATCGATTTCGAAAAGTCCATTAAGCTTGGCGGCGACTTGAAACCGTCTCTGGAAGCGCGGATCAAGCAACTGAAGCGACAATACCAGGCGAAGCATTAACGCAAATTTCCAATAGCTTGGAAAAAACTTCAGCGCAGGCTGATACAACTTTTAACAATGACTTTACATTAAATTGAGAACTTCCGGCGCCATCATAAAGTTAATGTTAGGGCGAGCAGTCGGACACGGTTTGCAATGGATTGACCAGGACCGTGACGACTATCAACTAACGGGAGTGATGAGTATGAAAAGACGGTTTACTGCTTATTCTGCGCTGTTGGCAATCTTGATCCTGGCCGGGGCAGCTTCCGCCGTGGCGACCAGGAAGGAGACGCTGAAAGTCGAAACGGACAAACCTATCTCTGTGGTGGTGAAGATGTCTCAGACCGGAGGAAAGCTGGTCGTAAAGGGCAGCTATAAGAAGGAGCTTCAGGTCAGCTACTCGTCCGATAGCGGATCGAGCGTCACACAGAGCGGCAACACGATAACTATCGAGGGGCAGCAGAAGCCTTCCACTTACACCGTCCTGCTGCCGCGCGGCGGCGACGATGTGGAGATAGAGATCAACGGCACAAAACACACGATCAAGAAAGGCTACAATGCCGATCACCGCATAGAGTACAAGATTCAGTAGCATTATCTCTAATCCTGCGCATTCCAGACCGGACAGGGCCTCCAGCTTTCGTCCGGTCTTTTTTTTGCCCGCCGAGCCTCTTGATCTGTTCCGCGGCGCTTGCCATACTTCGAAGTGCGCGGAAGGAGGCTCAGATGTCGCTTGAGAAATTTATCGAAGACCAGATCAGCAAGGCGATCGCGCGCGGGGAATTCGATAATCTTCCCGGCAAAGGCAAACCGCTCGACCTCGACTGGTATTTCTCCATGCCTGAAGACGTCAGGATGGGATACTCCATTCTGAGAAACAACCGTGTGCTTCCCCAGGAGGCTGAGATGCTTAAAGAGATCGACGAGCTGAAGCTACAGCTCCATTCTTGCGGGGACGAGGAGAGCAGCCGCAGGCTGAGGAAAGCGATCAGCGAAAAAGAGATGGCCTTTCGGATTCTTATGGAGCGGCAGAAGAAAAAGAGATGAAGGGCGATGAGAAAAGCGCCAGGCTTTCTCTTTCAGTCATTCATCTCTTCTTCCACGGAGAACGGGCTCGAAATTGCGCGTGGTGTGCTCGGTGACGCTCGGAAGGCTGACGGGAGCGGTATTGAATTGGACCGGGCGGTATTCGCCTGCGACCGCCCTGTCAGACTGCGCAGACGAATCGGCGGCTTGAAGAATGCTGATGAGGCGCGAAAGCTGTCGCACGAGCATAGAGACGACCACTATGATCGTAAGCGATCCGAATACCGAGACCGCCATTATTATCGGGATCGTCGTGCTTCTCGGCATGCCCATCCTGATTATTCTCGAAAGCACCATAAAGAGCCCGAAAAG
>DASTET010001120.1:0-5626 GCA_035709445.1 Blastocatellia bacterium
AATGACAGACATCGCTTGTATCAGGTAAATGCTGATCGATCAGCACCGTCACGAGCGGGACGCGCTAGACGCTCGACGCGCCAGACTCGCCAGACTGTTATCATGATCGTCATAATCGATTACGGAGTTGGCAACCTGCGAAGCGTCGAGAAGGCGTTTGAAGCCGTAGGCGCGCAGGCTGTGATTACAGGCGATCCGGAGGCGATAAGAGAAGCCGGGCGGATAGTGCTGCCGGGTGTAGGCGCGTTCGGCGAGTGCGCGCAAAGATTGCGCGAGTCGGGGCTTGATCGACTTGTGCTCGAAGCGGCTGAAGTGAATAAGCCGGTGCTTGGTCTTTGCGTAGGCTTGCAGTTGATGTTTGATGAGGGGCACGAGTTCGGAGTGCATAAAGGGCTAGGTCTTATGCGGGGGCGGGTGGTGCGTTTCCCCGAAGAGGGGCCGCGAGTGCCGCAGATCGGTTGGAACCAGATCGAAGATTTAAAGCCTCACCCGCTGGTCGAAGGGCTCTCGGAAGGGACCTATTTCTATTTCGTGCATTCATACCGCGTCGAGGCCGAAGACGAAAATGATGTGATTGCGGTGACCGATTATGGTCTTCGATACCCGTCGATATGCGGGCGAGGATCGGTGTGCGGCGTGCAGTTCCACCCGGAAAAGAGCCAGGACGCCGGCCTGAAGCTGCTCGCCAACTTCGCCGCGATGCGAGCGGGCTGCCTGCCCTGAATCCTCTTTCTTCAGCTACACCATAGTAAACCTTAGCTCCCCTCCCTATGCCCCGGATGTGATTTTTCCTTGCTTATATTACTATATAGTTATATATTGGCATTGTTGAATAAGGATTTGCGGGAGGCAATAGAGATGACGGTTGAGAGATTATTGAGATTGATAGCGGGGTGCTTCGTTCTGGCGAGTTTGGCGCTCGGCTACTTTTCGAGCCCGTACTGGTTTCTGTTTACGGGGTTCGTGGCGTTGAACCTCATACAGTCGGCGCTGACGAACTGGTGCCCGATGATGAGTATTTTGCGGTGGATGGGCGCAAGAGGGTGATATGAGGGTTTTCACCCAGGATGATGGTGAAAACCACGCGGCGCGGCAGCGCGTCATCGCTTTGAAGATTTGCCCAAAGGCTTTTGTCTGCAACAGAAGCAGTCTGTCCGCTGCTTCCGGCGTTGCTGGCACGATCACTGCTAAATAAAGCCTCGCGAGGTTATCTGTCATGTTCAAAACAAAGGCCGAGGCCGTCAAACGCGCGGCTGTGCTGGTCCTGGCTGCCGTATCTTTTCAAGCACAGACAGGGATTCTGCTTGCGCAATCACCGGAGACTCAGCCGACCGTCGCGCAAGAGGGCGGGTTGACGTTGCCGCTGGCCGTCGAGATAGCGATGCGGACAAACCCTCTTGTTCGCGCGACCGCTTCGGGCCGCGAGATGGCCGACGCGCAGGTCAACGAAGCGCGCGCCGGGCGTTATCCTTTCTTACAGATCGGCGAGACCTTCACCCGAAGCAACAACCCGGTCTTCGTCTTCGGGTCGCTGCTCGAACAGGGCCGCTTCGGGCCGCAGAACTTTGAGCTTCCCTTTTTGAACAACCCCGACCCACTAAACAATTTTCGCTCGGCCCTGACTTTTCGGCTTCCCCTTTTTGACCAGCATCAGACCCGCACTCGAATCTCTCAATCAGAGATAGCCCGCAAGCTCTCCGACGCGCAGGACGACATGGTCCGGCAGCAGGTCAGATTCGAAGTGCTGAAGGCTTACTACGGCTTGATCGTCGCCCAGGCGCGAAAAGAGGTGGCAGACGAGGCGGCGCGGATGGCAGAGAGCGACCTTAAACGCATCCGCGATCTGTTTGAAGTAGGCACGGTAGTCGCCTCCGATCTGCTCGCGGCAGATGTTCAACTGGCCGAGTTTCAACAGCAGCAGATTCAGGCCGAAGGCGATATCGTCGTCGCCCGCGCCGCGCTCAACACGGCGCTCGGCATCGCCATAGACACGCCGCAAAAGATCGCAGGACAACTAGCGGAAAGAGATTTCGCCGCCGGAAGCCAGGAAGAGATGATCCGCCTTGCGATGATGCACCGGCCGGAGATGGCCCGCGCCCGCTTCAGCCTCGAATCCGCAAAAGTGCGGAGCCGGGGCGCGCGCAGCGAGTTCCTTCCCAGGCTAGACCTGTTCGGCAGCGTCGGAGTGAGCAGCAGCAATCTCACCAACGGCAGCGCCGATTACGCGATAGGCGCAAGCCTCACCTTCAACCTCTTCGACGCGGGGCGCAAGGCGAGGATAGCTCAGGCGCGAGCCGCAGAAGATATGGCCTCAGCCGAGCAGGAGCAGACAGCCAGCCAGATTCGACTCGACGTAGTTCGCGCATACCAGCAATACGTTTCGGCGCGCGAGCAGGTAGCGGTCGCCTCTCGCGCCGCAGACCAGGCGGCGGAGGTGCTCAGGATCGTGCGAGACCGCTATCAGGAAGGGCTGACGACGATCACCGAAGTGCTTCGAGCTGAAACGGCGCTGGTCCGCACGCGCCTCACGGTATTGAAAGCGCGCCACGATCACTACGTCGGCTATGCGGGAGTGCTGATGGCGAGCGGCAGGCTTACGGGCGTCGGGCCTTTCGTATCTTGAGGTCTCTTATGAGAAAGATCATTACAGCTAAAGTCTTACTCGCATCGCTTGCGCTGCTCGCCGCCTCTTGCAACGCAAAGCAGGAGGCGGCGACCGAGCCCGCTCCTCAGATCAATGATGTAGAGATAGAGCGGGTCGTCCTGTCGACTATCGATGATTATTACGAAGCTACGGGCACGGTTCGCTCCGCCGCGACAAGCACGCTGTCGGCCCGCATCATGGGGAGCGTCGTCGCGCTTCACGTCCGCGAAGGCAGCCGCGTCCGTGCCGGTCAGCTTCTAATAGAGATCGACAACCGCGACTCGCTGGCGCATCTTCAAAAGGCGAAAGCGGGGATGAGCGAAGCCGAGTACGCGCTCGAAGAGGCCGAGCGCTCGCTCCGCGCGGCGGAGACGGCGAAGGCCGCAGCCGAGGCTAACAGGCAACTGGCCTCGGCCACATTCACTCGCTATCGCGCGCTGCTCGAAAGGCGCAGCGTCAGCCGCCAGGAGTTTGACGAAGTAGAAGCCCGCCACAAGGTTGCCGAGGCCGAAGCCGAGCGCGCTGAAAAGATGATCCAGGCGCTCGCCGCGAGAAAGAACCAGGCGCTCGCAAGGATCGAACAGGCCCGCGCCGACATCAACAACGCGCAGCTCGTCTCAGGCTATGCGCGAATCAAATCGCCCGTAAACGGTATCGTCACCGCAAGGCATACAGACATCGGACAGATGGCCGCGCCGGGCGCGCAGCTCCTCACCATCGAAGACGATTCGCGTTATCGCCTCGAAGCCGTCGTGGAAGAATCGCATGCTTCAAGCGCCCGCGCGGGAGAACAGGTCCGGGTCAGAATAGACGCGCTCGGAGGTCAGGAGATCGATGGCCGCGTATCTGAAATCGTCCCCGCCGCCGACCCGGCGAGCCGGAGCTTTACTTTGAAGATAGACCTTCCGGGCGGGTACGCTACGGGGCTGCGGTCGGGACTCTTCGGCAGGGCCTTTTTTAGCGCGGCCCAGCGCAACGCGGTCACCGTACCTGAGCGGGCCATCACCCGGCGCGGCCAGCTCACCGGCGTCTTCGTTGTAGATGAATCGGGCATCGCGCGTTTGCGGTTGATCAAGACGGGAAGAACATACGGCGACCGCGTAGAGGCGATTGGGGGGCTGAGCGAGGGCGAGCGAATAGTCGCCTCCCGCGTCGAATCGGTGAGCGACGGAAGCCGGGTCGAATGATTTCAAATTTGAGATTTGAGATTAATATGAGATGAGTAAAGAAGTCGGGATTGCAGGCCGTGTCGCACGGGCGTTCATCGCGTCGAAGCTCACTCCGCTCATAATCGTCGCATCGGTGCTGCTCGGCGTAGGCGCGGTGCTGCTCCTGCCGCGCGAAGAAGAGCCGCAGATCATCGTCCCGATGATCGACGTGTTCGTAGAGATGCCGGGCGCGTCCGCAAAGGAAGTAGAAGAGCGGGTCACCCGCCCGATGGAGAAGCTGCTGTGGGAGGTCCCGGGCGTCGAGTACATTTACTCCACCTCATCGCCCGGGCAGGCGATGGCGATCGTCCGTTTCTATGTCGGGCAGGATGAAGAAGAGAGCATCGTCCGGCTGAATCAGAAGATGTTCGCCAACTTCGACCTGATCCCTCCCGGCGCAAGCCCGCCGCTCGTAAAGCCCCGCTCGATAGACGACGTGCCTATACTCGCGCTCACCTTCTCAAGCGACCGCTACGACCACTTCACGCTGCGCCGCATCGCCTCGCAGGTCCACGACTCTATCAAAGAGATCAACGACGTTTCCGAAGCGAAGATCATAGGGGGCCAGCGGCGGCAGCTCAGCGTGTCGCTCGACGAAGCCCGCCTGGCCGCTTACAACATCGCGCCCGCGATGATAATGGCCTCGCTACAGCAGTCGAATCGCCAGCTTCAATCCGGAAGCTTCTCTTCGGCCAACCGCGAGTTCATAGTCGAGACGGGCGGCTTTCTGCGCTCGGCGGAAGATGCGGGCAGCGTCGTCGTTGGGGTCTTCGGTGACCGCCCCGTCTATCTGCGCGATGTCGCCCGTATCGAAGACGGCGCGGAAGAGGCTTCGGACTACGTTCTTTTCGGCAGCGGCAAGACCGGGGCGGCGCTCCCGGCCGTCACAATTTCAGTGGCGAAGCGCAAAGGGACCAACGCCATCGAGATCGCCGAGCGGGTTATAGAAAAGGTCGAGCACCTGAAGGGCTCGATCATACCCGGCGAAGTGGCGGTCAACATAACTCGCAACTACGGCGAGACCGCGAGCGAGAAGTCGAACGAGCTGCTCTTTCACATGCTGATAGCGGTCTTTTCGGTCTCGGCCCTGATATGGCTTGCGCTCGGGCTTCGCGAATCGGGCATAGTCGCGACGGCTATCCCTGTGACGCTTGCGCTCACGCTTGCGGTCTTCTACCTGTACGGCTACACGCTCAACCGCATAACGCTTTTCGCCCTGATATTCTCGATAGGCATACTCGTCGACGACGCGATAGTCGTGGTCGAGAACATGGCCCGCCATTATCGTCTGCCCGAAAATCGCGGTCGCCCGATCAAAGAGATCGCCGTCGAGGCCGTAGACGAGGTCGGAAACCCGACGATACTCGCCACGTTCGCAGTCATTGCCGCGATCATACCGATGGCCTTTGTGAGCGGGCTTATGGGGCCTTACATGCGCCCGATACCCGTAGGCGCGTCTGCGGCCATGGTCTTCTCGCTCATCGTCGCCTTCGTCGTCACGCCGTGGGCGAGCCTCAGGCTGCTGCGCCGCCAGGGCGGTCACGAAGACGAGCAGGAAGGACGTATGACCCGGCTCTATCGCCGCGTGATGGGCCATCTGATAGTGGATTCGCGATGGCGGTACACGTTTCTGGCCGGGGTAGTCATTCTGCTTGTGGGCGCGGTCTCGCTTTTTATGTTCAAGGTGGTGCGGGTCAAGATGCTGCCTTTCGATAACAAGAGCGAGTTTCAGGTCATAATCGATATGCCGGAAGGCTCGACGCTCGAACAGACG
>DASTET010001121.1:0-5740 GCA_035709445.1 Blastocatellia bacterium
TCTGCCGACCGTGCGCGCATATCTTTCGCGTATGCGGATCAAGACCGATATGGCGCGAGCGCTGCTGCTCGATGCCATTGACGCCGTCGAGCATGGGCGTGAAGACGCGATGCTGCGCGTGCTCGAAGTCAAGGCCGCGGCGGGTGAAGCGGCCACCGAAGTGACAGACCTTGCCATGCGGGTCTGCGGCGGCGCGGCCTTTCGCAAGGAAGTCGGCGTCGAGCGGCACTTCCGCGACGCGAGGGCCGCGACCGTAATGGCCCCGACAACAGATGCGCTTTACGACTTCATCGGGAAGGCGCTTTGCGGCATTCCGTTATTCGGCTAGGAGGTCGATAAGTAACTATGTCTGATTCCAACACTCTCGTACTGGGCGCGGTTGCCTACGACCCCAAGGTCACGACGATCTGGGAAGGCTTCAAATCTTACTTTGTGCGGCACGGGCTCCCGTTCGATTTCGTGCTTTACTCTAACTACGAGCGGCAGGTCGAGTCTCATCTCGCGGGGCATTTCCACGTAGCCTGGAACTCGCCCCTGGCCTGGATCAGGTCCGAGCGCATTGCGCGGGCGCGCGGCCGGAAGGTCGAGGCAATCGCGATGCGCGATACCGATCAGGATTTGACATCGATCATCGTGGTCCGCGCCGACTCTTCTATCAGATCGCTCTCCGACCTCAAAGGCAAAACGGTAGCCGTCGGGGCCGTCGATTCTCCGCAGGCGACTCTCATCCCGCTCTCTTACTTGCGGGCGAACGGTCTGACGCCGCGCGTCGACTTCAATGTCAGATATAATGATCTGCTCGGCGGAAAGCACGGCGATCACATCGGGGGCGAGCGCGATGCTGCGCGAATGCTGGAGGCGGGCCTCGCCGATGCCGCGTGCATGATCGATGGCAACCATATGCTCTTTATCGTTGAAGGCTCCCTCTCTTCGGGGGCGACGCGCATTCTGGCGCAGACCGGCCCCTACGATCATTGTAATTTTACCGCCGGGCCTTCTGCGCCGCGCGCAGCCGTAGAACGATTCCGCGAGCTATTGCTCGGCATGGATTATGAAGACCCGGAAGTGCGACTGCTGATGGACCTTGAAGGATTAAAAGCCTGGCGCGACGGGCGAACGGAAGGTTATCGCGCTCTCGATGCTGCTGTCGACGAATCGGGGTTTTATGACAGAGAAGGGCGAATCACAGAGCCGAATTATAGATATTGAAGATTTGCGATTTGATCAGGGTGCGCACCTGTTGATCAAACGGGCGTTGATGAGTATTGAAGTCGGCGAAAGGCTCGGCGTCAGGGGGCGCGACGCGGAGCTGCGCGTTCACCTGCGAGGCTGGTGCCGCGCCCAGGGTCACGAGGTCATCTGGCCTGAGAAGCGTTCGAGAATTGAGAGCGGCGGTGACGCCTCACCGCTGATAGCGTGGATAGTGCGCGGGGGCGCGGTCACAGGCAGGTGGCTGAGAGCCGAGCGGGCCGGGCTGCCTGATCCTTACGCTCCGGGCGCGGTCCTCGACCACCCTTCGGCGAGGTGGGGGCTTGCGGCTCGCGGCGCGAAGGTCGAGGCAGGCGGGCCTGAGTTTCATTTCAGGCTCGACTCAAAAGAGTTGCTGTGGGCCGACAGCCTTCCCCGCCTCTATGCCCAGGCAGCCGCAGCGCAATGGGACCCGGCCGTTGCCATAAACTGGAACGAGCCGTTCGAGCTTCCGCCCGAAGTCGAATCCTCTGTCGTCCAGGTAATGACCTACCTGATCGAGAACGAGAACGCGGCGTTGCTCGTCCCGGCAAGATTTCTCGCACAGGTTCATCCACACTTTCGAGAAGCGATGCAGCTACTGGCTATTCAAGTGGCCGACGAGGCCCGGCACGTGGAGGTCTTCACTCGCCGCGCGACGCTCGGCGGGCGAGAGCTCGGATTATCGACTGTGAGCGGACAGATTTCGCTCAAGACGCTGCTCGACGAGAATGATTTCTCGCTGGCCTCATTTTTACTATCGGTCCTGGGCGAAGGGACCTTCCTGAACCTGCTGTGGTTTCTTGAGCATCACGCGCCTGATCCTGTCACGCGACGGGTCGCACAGCTCGCGGCGCAGGATGAAGCCCGGCACGTAGCGTTCGGCATGGCGCATCTCCAATATCAAATCTCGCGCGACCGGAGCACGCTGGGCCGCCTGGCCGCTGCGGTCGACGGCCGCCACGCGGCACTCTCTGAGACCGCCGGGCTGAACGAAGAGGTCTTCGACGCGCTTGTCGTCCTGGCTGCCGGCGCGTGGACGCCCGATGCCCTCGCCGAGGGTTTTGCCAGGGTTCAAAAGTTGAAGGAAGAGATGGACACAGGTCGGCGGTCGCGTTTAATAAGACTGGGATTCTCGCCGGATGAGGCGGCTTCGTTGTCGTCATTGCACACCAGGAATTTCATGTGAAGTCAGAAGCCAGAAGCCAGGAGTCAGAAGCCAGAAGTCAGAAGCCGGAAGCTGGCCGAGGCCGTTGCCGATTTCTATCATACGACATCAATCGACAGATGATGCGAGAGATTCTGGCTTCTGACTTCTGGCTTCTGACTTCTGACTTAAGTTATCTTTGACTACATGGCGGGCACGCTTTATCTGGTCGCAACCCCTATAGGCAATCTCGAAGATATAACGCTGCGCGCGATAAACGTGCTCAGGGACGTCGATCTGATAGCCTGCGAAGACACTCGCCATACGCGCAAGCTGCTCTCGCGTTATGAGATCACAAAGCCGACCATAAGCTATCACGAGCACAACGAGCGCGAGCGCGCCCGCGAGCTTGTAAGAAAGCTCGAAGCCGGATCGGACATCGCGCTTGTATCCGACGCCGGGACTCCGCTCGTATCCGATCCTGGTTTTCGATTGGTGCGCGAGTCGCTTGACCGAGGCATTCGAGTCGTCCCCGTTCCGGGGCCGGCGGCCTTTGTCGCTGCGCTTGCGGCGTCGGGGCTTCCCTCGGACGAGTTCGTCTTTGCGGGGTTTCTGCCGCCGCGAAAGGGCGCGCGGCGGGCGCGGCTTGAGGAGTTTGCCGGCGCAAAAACGACGCTGATCTTTTATGAAGCCCCGCACCGCATCAGAGAGACGCTCGAGGACGCGCGCGAGATCCTCGGAGATCGTCCGGCAGTTCTTGCGCGCGAGCTGACCAAGCTTTATGAAGAGTTCCTGCGAGGCTCGCTTTCAGAGATAGCCTCGTCGCTTGAGCCGGGCGATGTGCGAGGCGAGATGGTGTTGATCGTTGGCCCCCCGCTCGAAGATAATCGTTCAAGGCCCGTGCGAAGCTCGATACTGGAAGAGATCGAACACGTCATGCGCGATGAAGGTCTGGACCACAAGAGCGCGCTGAAGCGCGTCGCGCGAAATCGCGGCATCAGCCGGAGCGAAGCCTATCGCCTGGCTCAGTCCGAGCGGGCCCGTTCAGACCGCAACGCATGACCCCTGCGAGATAGATATGAAAGCATCGATTAACAGTCTGAGCATATGTTTGCTTATAACGTCTCTGATCGCGCCCGCGCTTGCGCAAAGCGGCTCGCGCGCGGGTGGCCGCCCGTACGGCGTCAACCTGACCTATGCCGTCTATCAGTACGATGCCGCACGGTCGCCTTCGCTCGAAGAGGTCACGCGGCTGACATCGACTTTCTCGACGCCGCAGGAAGAGATTGCCCACCTGAAAGAGAGGTACAGGCTCGAAGAGGTCGAGGTGCGCCACATACGCTCGGTCGGGCTCAAGAGCGAAGAGTTGTTTAATGACGCAGTCCTTTTAGGGCCTGAGTACATGGTCTTCTGGATAACGCCGCGCGAGGTCGCGCGAGGCTACATGAAGCTCGATCTGAAGGTGAGTTACGCAAACGAGCCGCTGCTCAACGTTGAAGGCGTCGAGTTCGATAACTTTGAGACGATTGCGATCCGGGGCGGGCGTGGAATGTTCGGCATAAAGTACTTCGTAGGCGCGGGCGGGCGTCAGGAGAGCGCCCCCATGGAGCGAACGCTGCTCGTTTCAGTCACACCAGAGATCGTCCCTCTCGCAAGCCTGCGCGACCGGCCCGAACAGCTCTCGCGCCCCGTCGATGAATACGGGTCTCCGCTTCAAACGAAGGAAGGCGACCGTTTCACCCCGCCCGTTGCGCTCGACCGGGTCGTGCCTAAATTCGACACGGGCCGGGGCGTGAATGGATCGGTGACGCTCGCAGGGATAGTCACGCCCGAAGGCAAGATCATCAATGTGAGGGTGCTTCGCAGCATCGATCCCGTCATCGACGACCGCGCCGTTGAGGCTTTTCGCAAGTACCGCTTCTCGCCCGCCCTCTTAAACGGCAAGCCTGTGTATGCTACGTGGCGCGAAGAGATCACCTTTGCGCCCGGCCCGCCATCGATCCTCGACATCCAACGCGAGATCGAAGAACAGCGCCGGATAGAGAAAGAGAAAGAGAAACGAAGGAAGCCATTTAGGAACGGAAAGGATTTACAGGATTGACGTTGATCCTGTAAATCCTGTCTATCTCCTGGTGCTACTGCGGCGGTAAGACACGCAGCTTATAGTTCTGGTTTCCGGCGAATGCGCTCACTCCGACTATATAGGTCCCCGGCGTCAGCTGGAAGGCTATGACCTCGGTCGAGCTGGCTCCGGCGCTCAGGTCCAGCAGGTTGGGATCGAACAGCGAAGACCTTTTCTTGTTTACGCTCGAAGTGAAAAGGTACAGATCGAGATCGCCCTGGCCGGACGTGGCCTCAAGCAACAGGAAGAAAGTGCCCGTCGTGTTGACCGTGATCTGGTACAGGTCCTCTATGCGGTCATTAAAGCCTCCCCCGAAGTCAACGCGCAGCAGTGACAGGTCGGTCGAGGCGGCGGCGGCGCTGACCTCGACCGGGGAGGTCAGTTTCTGGGCCTTCTTGAGCTTATGGTTCTGCTCCTTTTCGGCCACCAGTTGAATATTAGCCGTGTTGAAGCCGTTCAGGATAATGTCTATGTTCGATGTTATCTGGCCGGCGGTCACCGTGACGGCCACGAACTCGCTCGGAATATCGGTTGCCGCGCCCGATTCATTCGACCCGTTATAAAACTCCTGGACCGGCAGCGGTATCTGCGTGCCGAGCGGGCCTATACCCGATCCTCCCAGCGCGTTAGGGTTGATGGTTTGAATCTCTACAAGGTACTCGCCCGGAGGCAGCCCTTGAATCCGGTAAGTCCCGGCCCCGAAATCGAGCCCCGTCACCGCGCTCGAAGCGGTTGTGAGCGAGTCGGTTGCAGAGTTTGACTGTTCTATGGGCACCCCGTCGGGATCGAATTGAATCGGGACTATCGGGAACGCAGGGGTCCCCACTAACGGCGGATAGGTGCCCTGATCGATGCGGCGGGCGATGACATTTATGCCCGATACGGGGATATCGGTTGCCCCTGCCTTGATAAGGACCCGACCCTGTATGGAGCCGCGCGTCGTCTGGTAAGAGTCTGTAGGATAGAGATTCGAAAGCGCGTTCTTCGTATCCAGATCGAGCGAGGCTATAAAGAACCCGGAATCTTCGAACTGCCCGCCGATCTGCGATCCGAAGGGCGCGCCGAAGATAAAAGGATAAAGCGTCTCGGTGAACGGCCCGTAAAGATCATACGCGGAATTGGGATCAAAGCCCGGCGGGAAGCTCGCCCCGTCGCCGTCGGCTGCGATGTTGCCGTTGATCTGCGCGTGGTCGAGCGGCCCGGCGAAATGTCCGAACTCGTGCGTGAACACCCCGAGGAAAGAT
>DASTET010001122.1:0-4106 GCA_035709445.1 Blastocatellia bacterium
CTGAAAGCAGCAGGCGAGGGATGGGCGCTTGTTGGCGATGCCGCGGGGTTTGCCGATCCGATAACGGGTGAAGGGATCTTCTACGCATTCAAGTCTTCGGATCTGCTTGCTGACGCGCTGCTTGCTAACGGGCGAGGAGATTACAGAGAAGCTGTTTCAAAATATGAATCGTCCTGGCGTGAAGTCCTGGGTCGTGAGCTTGAGCACGCATCCTATCGGTTGCCGCAGTTTTATCACGGCACTTTCTTCGGCCACGTCTTCACCGATGCTGTCGTGAGGCTCGCCAGGTATCATCGAGGCGTTCGGACCGTGCTGGCGCGGGCGTTAATGGGCGAGCAGAGCTATGTCACGCTTAAACGTGACCTGTTGCGTCGCGCTTATCAGATAATTTGACAGGTCATTCGGGTATGAGCTGCAACTACAGTTGAACGCAAACGAAAAGGGGAATTCATTCAATCGATGGCAAAGAGCCGGTCACCGCTAGTCATAATCTTCATAACAGTCTTTATTGACCTGGTCGGCTTTGGAATAGTAATCCCTGTTCTCCCGCTATATGCCTCGAGATTCGGGGCATCGCCTCTGGTGATAGGTCTGTTGCTGGCCGTCTATTCGGCGATGCAGTTCATCTTTGCCCCGGTGCTGGGCCGGCTCTCGGATAGAGTGGGTCGAAGACCCGTACTTCTGTTCAGCATGATAGGCACATCGCTCGGCTTCATGCTGATGGGCCTTGCCGGGTCGCTTGAGCTGCTCTTTATCGCGCGTATCATCGACGGCATAACGGGTGCTAACATCTCAACCGCGCAGGCTTATATCGCGGACGTGACTCCGCCCGACAAGCGGTCGCGCGGAATGGGGCTGATCGGCGCGGCCTTCGGTCTGGGATTCATTGTTGGACCGGCAATCGGCGGGTTGATGAGCCAGGTCTCTCTCGCCGCCCCTTTCTTTTTTGCCGCCGGGCTTGCGGCTGCAAACGCCGTCGCTCTCTACTTTCTACTCCCCGAAAGTCTCTCTGCCGAGCGCCGCCGCGAGGCGCGAAGCCGCGCGTCGATTGGGCAGGTATTTCGCGAGTCGGGTAGCTGGCAGCTCGCAGCCGTGATGGCGACATACTTTTTTGCGACCGTTGCATTCGCTCTGCTGACCGCGATATATCCGCTCTTTACACAGAGGCGGTTCGGACTTGACGCAACACATAACGGATATATTTTCGCGTACCTCGGCCTGCTCGGCGCAATCATCCAGGGAGGGCTGCTCGGTCGGCTCTTGAAGGCTTTCAGCGACAAGTCTCTCGCTGTTGCCGGGACGGCGATTCTGACGGTAAGCATGTTCGCCCTCCCTGAAAGCAGACAGGTATGGATGCTGTTGATGGCAAGCACAGGGCTCGCCGTCGGTAACAGCCTTGTGACCCCGACTCTGAACGGTCTTGCGTCGAGGAGCGTTTACGCCGCATGGCAGGGCCGCGTGCTTGGAATACTTCAATCCTTCGCCAGCCTCGCAAGAATCATAGGTCCTGTGCTCGGCGGGTTTCTGCTTGGAAGAGACTCGAATGTCGAACCGTCGCTTTATGGCAGATCGCCGTTCTGGACGGGCGCAGTGATCATGTTGATTGCGTTCGGACTGGCCCTGACCGTAACTACCCCGGCAAACGATGCCGTCGAACGGACTCCGCCCCTTGAGCCGCAAAGAGGCCAGAAGGCTTGAGGGCCAGATGAGGGAGCTTTGACCTTTATATGTACCAGCTCAGTGTATGGATTCACATTCTGATGGCCGCAGTATGGGTTGGGGGGCTCATCTACACGGCTGCCGTAGCCGTCCCCTTTGCAGTCAGCCAGGGCGCTGAAGAACGTCAGCGAATACTTCGCGGGCTGGCACGGCGATTCCGGTGGATAGGCTGGGGCTCGATTGTCATTCTGTTTATCACGGGGATTGGCAATCTGCTGCTGCGACTCTCTCCGATAAGCCTCCGGCAGCTCTTCAACGGAGATGCGTTCGACCCTGACAAAGTCGACCGCTTTATCGCAATATGGCTGCCGTGGAAGCTGATGCTCGTGATTGTGATGATAGGGCTAATGCTCTACCACGACATCACAAGCATCCAGGCCGCCAGACAGTTTCAAGGACCGGCAGACAGGGCGCCGGGGAATCGAGGCGGGTCGATAGCAGCGGCGCTGGCCACGCTCGTTGCTATCGCAGTCTTATATGTTTCCGTTCGGCTTGTTCGAGGTTGAACCTAGCTGGACCTGTTGATTCGCTGACGCTGCGCCTCGAAGAGGACGACGCCAACGGCAACCGACACGTTAAGCGATTTGATACGTCCGCGCATCGGAATCGAGATAAGCGTATCACACCGCTCCCGGACGAGACGATGCAATCCCCGCCCTTCGCCTCCGAAGACGAGCGCGGTCGCTCCGGAAAAATCGTATTCGGTATAGACCATCCGGGCGGACTCTTCTACACCTACTACCCAGACGTTCAGCTTTTTAAGATCCTCGATAAGCGAGGCCAGGTTGGTGACTCTCGCGACGGGCAGGTATTCAGTCGCGCCGGCTGAGGTCTTTACCACCGTCTCGCTAATATGCGCGGCCCTGCGTTCAGGAATAAAGACAGCCGTCGCCCCGGCGCATTCCGCAGTACGGATTATGGCCCCCAGATTGTGCGGGTCTTCGACGCCGTCAAGGAGCACAAATACGGTTTCGGGCGTGATCCGTGATAGCAGAGTCGCTTCGTCCACGTAACCGGTTGATCCGGCAATCGCGACGACTCCCTGATGATTAGCCCTGCCGGTCAACCGGTCGAGCATCGCGCGGGGCTCTCTCCTGACCGGAATCTTCGCCACCCGAGCCGCTTCGAGCAGCTCCCTCAAACGTTCGTGCCTGGCTCCGTCCGCGATCACTATCCGCTCGATGCGACGACCGCCCGCCTTTATAGCCTCTATCACCGGCAGCACACCATAAATGTTCGACATACCTCACACTCGTTTCTTGGTAGAACTCAGGCTGAGAGGCTATTATACGACATAGCGAGTTTTGGTTCGGAGCAGCTATGGAATCTAATATCAAACTGGGCAGGCTTTTTGGGATAGAAGTGGGTGTGAGCTATTCGTGGTTCATAATCTTTTTCCTGATCACTTTTTCACTCTGGAGCAATTACGCCACGGAGCATGCGAGCTGGCCTTCAGCCTGGCATGTGATAGCTGCGCTCGCCACGAGTTTTCTATTCTTCGCCTCACTTCTCATTCACGAGCTATCGCACAGCCTGCTTGCGCTTGCGAAGGGGCTGCCCGTTCACTCGATCACGCTCTTTATTTTCGGAGGAGTGTCGAGAATAGAGAAAGAGGCCATGAACGCGGCGACCGAATTCTGGGTAGGGGTGATCGGACCGATTTCGAGCGCAGCTCTGGCAGGGCTATTTTATTCGGTGGCCCTTCTCGTTAACGATCCAAACTCGCCGCTTGGCGCAATGGCAGGCTGGCTCGCGCTCATAAACCTCTTTCTCGCCATCTTCAATCTAATACCCGGTTTCCCGCTTGATGGAGGGCGTGTGTTGAGGGCTGCCGTCTGGGGGGTGACCGGAAGCCTTCATAAGGCGACCCGGATCGCAGCCTCTGTCGGTCAGGGCTTCGCGTATATCTTCATCATCGGCGGCATCCTGCTGGCTATCGAGGGGAACGTAGTCAACGGCCTCTGGCTCGCATTCATAGGCTGGTTCCTGCTGGATGCGGCGAGATCATCCCAGCAGGCAATGGTATTTGAGAGGGCAATGAAAGGGGCGCGGGCCCGCGACGTAATGAGCGCAGACGTTCCAACCGTCCCCGCCGAGATGAACCTCGCAGAGTTCGTAGACGAGCGCCTCATGAGGACCGGGCGGAGGTGTTTCGTCGTTCTGCGCGGCGGGCACATGATAGGAATCCTTACAACCCACGAGATCAAAGCTGTTGATCGAGAGCAGTGGCCTCGGCTTACGGTCGAACAGGTGATGAGACCGTACGAAACTATGAAGTGGGTAGGCCCGAACACGGATTTGCACAAGGTCCTCGAATTGATGGACACCGATGATGTGAATCAGGTGCCTGTTGTCACCGACGGTAACCTGGAGGGGATCATCAGGCG
>DASTET010001123.1:0-11625 GCA_035709445.1 Blastocatellia bacterium
AGAATCGCAAGCGAGGCGATAATCACTCCCAGAACCGTTGCAAGTATGAACCGTGGCACGGCCCGTATCAGGATGATAACGAGCAGAGTTATGAGGATCGAAAGCCCCAGTGCTATTGCCGAAGCGAGCAGCGCGATCAGGACGTTCAGCGCGGGGCTCAGCCCCGTGGGCATGGAGGCCGCCAGGTATGCGATCAGCAAAAGGGCTGCGAAAACTGCGCCAATCGATGCGCCCTTCCAGAATCGCGGGCCCGGTCGTAATGCCTCAATTCTGCTCTTGAGCCACGCGACCCCGCGCCTGAGCCTCGACCTCTTTTCGACCTTCTCGGCCTGATCTTTCTGGGGAGAAGTCATGGCCTTGAGGATAAACCGCAGCCTCGCGCGTGTTCAAGCTGTGCGGCCATCAATCGACTATGCGGCCATCGATTATCTGAAGCGTGCGATGAGCCAGCGCCGCATTCTCCGGGTTGTGAGTGACCATGAAGATAGTCTGCCCCTGAGCGTTGAGGCTCAGGAAGACCTCCATTATCTCGCGCCCGGTCCTCGTATCGAGCGCGCCCGTAGGCTCGTCGGCCAGGATAAGCGGAGGCTCGTTTACTATCGCGCGCGCTATTGCAAGACGGCCCATCTCGCCGCCCGAAAGCTGGTTCGGCAGCCGCGCAGCTTTGTCCGCAAGCCCTACTCTTTCGAGCACAGACATCGCCCGCGCGCGCTTCTCTTTCGCGCTCTGGTCTATCGTGGCGAGCGGCAGACAGGTGTTTTCGATGGCGTTCAGATAAGGCATGAGGTGATGTTGCTGAAAGACGAAGCCGAGGTATTCGCGGCGGTAGTCTGCGCGCCGCTCGTCCGAGAGTCCGTAGACGTCTATGCCGTCGACGATGACGCGCCCGCTTGTGGGATGGTTCATCGCGCCCACGACCGTCAGCAGCGTGCTCTTACCCGACCCGGAAGGCCCCATCAGACAGACGAACTCTCCTTCTCTTATCTCGGCGCTCACGTCCGAAAGCACGCGCACCTCTGCGCCTGCGCCCTCCGGCCTGTAGACCTTGCTGACCTTATCGATGATTAAAAAAGACACCCTGCGAGTCTTCCCTCAGACGTAGCGGACCGCTTCGGACGGGTCGAGCTTTGACGCCCGGATGATGGGATAGAAGCTGCTGATTATTCCTATAGCCAGCCCCGCGCCGACCGCCGCTATCGCAAGCGCCGGATGGATGGCAAACTCGACGCCGGTCTCGGAGAAATAAGGAAGCGCGAGCCAGCTTGCGGTCACGCCCGCAATCCAGCCGAGAAGCCCGCCCAGCGTGCTAATGACGGCGACTTCGATGATAAGCCCCTTGATTATGTGAGACTTTCGAAATCCTATGGCGCGCAGCACGCCTATCTCTTTGGTGCGCTCGACGACCGACCCCATCATGGTCGTGAATATCATCAACGCGCCTATCGCGAGCACTATCGCGGAGACGACGGCCGAGAACCTCGTAAGACGTGCGACCGTCTGCTCGCGCGCGCGGACCGACTGTTGAATGGCCGACACCTTTACGTGCGGAAGCCGGTTGCTTATCTGCGCGACTATATCTTCTACGGGGCAATCCTTGCAGAGCGCGCTCACTTCGATGAGGCTCAATTGATCGGGCTTTCCGAGAAGCGACTGAACGCGCGCAAGCGACCCGAAGATCATTCGGTCTTCCGGCCCGCTCGTTTCGGAAATGACGCCTGCGACGTGATGCTCGCGTCCGGCCACCTGAAGGCGGTCGCGCGCTATCTTGAACTGCCCGTGAGGCGAGCTGCTTTTGTGCGAGGAGTCGTGCGAGACGGTATGCAGGTGGGTGTCGCCGGTCGGCTCGATGATCGATAAGACGCGGGCGGCTTCATACCCCACTATCAGGTCGTCATCGGCAGCGGGCCGGTTTCCTACGATGTGCCACCATCGTTTGAGCTTCAGCTCGCTCTCGAAATCTACGCCCGCAAGCAGCACCTCGCGGCCCTCGACCTGGACCGCGCCGAGCAGCTTGGGCGCGATGATGCTCAGGCGGTCGCGGTAGGGTATGTCGAGCACATTCTTTGCGTCATCGGTCTGAAGCTGCTTCACATCATAAGAGACGCTCGATACCGATATGCCGCCGTAATCGAGCGCGAGGCTGTTGGATTCGGGCACGATGACGATGTTTGCGCCGAACCGGTCGAGCTGCGAGCCTATCTCTTCTTTTATCGAGCCGCTCAGGCTGAGCAGGGCGACCGCCGTGCCTATTCCTATCGAGATGCCCGCGATCAAAAAGAGCGCCCTGGCTTTGCGGCGTTTAAGATTTGCAAAGGCTATCGTGCTGATTCGCATAATTGAATTGAGATTTAAAAGTACCGGCTGCGGCTTTCAAGCTCGCTCACTTTGATTACGAGATGGTCGGATTCGACCGTGCGGGGGAGCCCTACCGGATTGCACCCTCCCGCCACTTCGTTTATCAGCGTCGAATGGAAGGTCAGGCCGCATTTATTGCAGACCATGACGTCGCCTTCCTGACGGTATCCCTGTTTGGCCTGGTAGCAGGTGTCGCAGGCATCCATCGCGGCGCGATAGACGCCGTCGGAGCTTTTTATGGCGAAGAACCGGATGCGCTTGTTGTCTGAAAGCGTATGCTCGAAGAATTTCGCCTTGCCGCTATTGAGTTCCGCAAGAGGTATCCTTATATCGGCAGCCGCGCTGTTTGATATGTTGCTGCCCGTTATTGCGGTCGCTGCGGGCTTATCGCTCAGGCTGCTGATGACCGCATAAGCCGCAACTGCAGCGAGCGCCAGAAATGCGGCGACCAGTAAAAGGGTCGTTTTGCTTTTAGTTTTTTCGTTATCGGCAAACTGCGCTCGTTTCTTCTCGCGCGTCTCTGCTTGATGTTCCATACCTGCCAGACCTCCTGAGTATTGCAAGCGACATTATAACAACTCGCCTCCGGCATTGCATGTTGTCCGGATAAGCGTCTCTTTTCGGTCTGCGTTTGTCACTTGAGCCTTGTGTCTGCGCAGGTGCAGTATTAATCTCGATACTGGCCGCTTGTGACGTCCGGTTTATGTATGAGTGGAGCCTTAGCTTTGCTATTTCAAGAGAGCACGCCGCCCGCGCCTTCCCTGGGCGATACGATAATCGAGCGGATAATCTATTATGTCAATTATCCGTTCATCAATCAGGCGCAATTCAAAGTCTCGGTCCTGAGCCTTCTTCTGCTGATTTTGTGCGTCTTCGTTGCGTCGGTTATTTCGCGTTATACGAGACGATTTCTGGAAAATCGCGTGCTGACGAGGTTCCATCTTGACGCCGGGCTCAGATACACGCTGCTCAGAGTGCTCCATTATTTGATTGTCGTTGCGGGGCTGCTCTACGGGTTGAAGCTCGGCTTTGCGATAGACCTGACCGGCATTGCCGTCATTGCAGGCTTTCTCGCCGTAGGCATAGGCTTCGGTCTTCAATACATCGCATCGGATATAGTTGCGGGGTTCATCCTTCTGTTTGAGCGGCCCCTGCGCGTGGGCGACCGCCTCAAGATCGAAGAGATCGAAGGCCGCGTCGAGCGTATAAGTTTGCGCTCTACGCGCATTGTGACCAACGACGAGGTGAGCGTCATCGTGCCGAATTCGGACCTTGTGCGCAACAAGGTCATCAACTGGTCTTATTGCGAGAAGGTGCGGATACGAATCCCGGTAGGCGTCGCCTACGGAAGCGACACTCAAAAAGTGACCGATGCGCTGATCGAAGCGGCCCGCTCCGTGAATAAAGTTCTCCCGGAACCGGCTCCCAAGGTCCATTTCAAGGCGTTCGGGGATTCTTCTCTCGATTTCGAGCTGCTCGTCTGGATCAACCTGCCTCATAACCATCCTCAGATTCGAAGCGACATCAATTATCAGATAGACCGGCTGTTTCGTCTCCACGACATTGAGATACCTTTCCCGCAGCGCGACCTCCACCTGCGCTCCGGCACCATACGCATTGCAGGCGAGCGCGAGGGACAGGACTCCCTTGTTGTGGCCGACGACTAAAAATAGAGAGTAGTAAACGCGGAGGATCGATTGCTCATCTGCGGTTATTCCGGGTTCGACCGACAATGACCTCGCTTGACGTTTGGTGGAGCGGAACTTAAACTGAGGCTTACTGGCTGTAACGTATCACCTGCAATAAAAACTGGCTTGATCGGCGCTTTTGCGCCCTCTACAAACAGACAGAGAGGATATGGCACACAACCTTTTCAACACGCTCCAGGACTTTCAGATAGCCGGCGGTCGCGCGGGCAGGTTTTACTCATTGCCGCAGCTTGAAAAAGAGGGTGTCGGCCCGGTTTCGAAGTTGCCCGTGAGCATCCGCATAGTGCTCGAATCGGTGCTTCGCAATTACGACGGCAAGCGGATCACCGAAGAGAACGTGCGTCAGCTCGCCAACTGGGGGCCGAACGACGCGCGGACGGAAGAGGTCCCCTTCGTCGTCGCCCGAATACTCTTGCAGGATTTCACGGGCGTGCCGCTGCTCGTCGATCTTGCCGCCATGCGCAGCGCGGTCGCGCGCATGGGCCGCGACCCCAAGATCATCGAGCCGCTCGTGGCCGTGGATCTCGTCATAGACCACTCGGTCCAGGTCGATTTTTCGAGCAGGCCCGACGCGATGCTCTTGAATATGGAGATGGAGTTCAAGCGAAACCGCGCGCGCTACCAGTTCCTCAAGTGGGGCATGCAGGCGTTCAACAGCTTCAACGTGGTCCCGCCGGGCATAGGCATATGCCATCAGGTAAACCTCGAATACCTGGCCAGGGGCGTGATCGAGAGGGACCGTATATGCTTCCCCGACACGCTTGTAGGGACCGACTCGCACACCACTATGATCAACGGGCTCGGCATAGTCGGCTGGGGAGTCGGCGGAATTGAAGCCGAAGCCGGTATGCTCGGACAGCCCGTCTATTTCCTGACGCCCGACGTGGTCGGCGTCCACATGACGGGCCGTCTCCACGAAGGCGTGACCGCAACCGACCTCGTGCTCCACTGCACCGAGATGCTTCGCCAGGCCAAAGTGGTAGGGAAGTTCGTCGAGTACCACGGCGAAGGGGCGGCGACGCTCTCTGTGCCCGACCGCGCCACGATAGCGAATATGTCTCCCGAATACGGCGCGACTATGGGCTTCTTCCCCATCGACGAGCAGACCTGCGCTTATCTCAAGGCGACGGGCCGGACGGACGAGCAGGTCGAGCTTGTTCGCAGCTACTTCAAGGCACAGGGCATGTTCGGCGTGCCGCGAAAGGGCGAATGCCTCTACAGCCAGGTGCTGGAGCTCGATCTTGCCGATGTGCGTCCGAGCGTTTCCGGCCCCAAGCGGCCGCAGGACCGCATAAACCTGAACGATATCAAGCAGCGTTTCGCAGAGCTTCTGGTCAAACCGGTGATTGAAAACGGTTACGGCAAGGCCGGAGGCGACGTCGCTTCGCGCTATCCTGTTCATATAGGCGTTAGCGGCAACGGGGGAGCGCCTCTGGTCGGCGGCGGCGAACAGGGGTCTGAGACCGTCCCCGAGGTCATGCGGGACCAGGTCAGCGCTCAGAATACGAGCCCCTGGACCGAGACCGAAATGATGAACAACCGCCCGACGCCCGACCGCGTCGAGGATGCGCTCGAAGAAGAGTTCCCCGCAGCCTCCGTAGATCTCGGCCACGGCGATGTGTTGATAGCGGCGATCACTTCCTGCACGAACACTTCGAACCCTTCCGTGATGCTCGCCGCCGGGCTGCTCGCAAAAAGAGCGGTCGAGAGAGGACTCAGCCTTCGCCCCACGGTCAAGGCTTCGCTTGCGCCCGGCTCGCGCGTGGTGACCGACTATCTTGAGAGGACCGGGCTTCAGACCTATCTCAACCGCCTGGGCTTCAACCTTGTGGGATACGGCTGCACGACCTGCATAGGAAACAGCGGCCCGCTCGATCCGAATATCGAGGCGGTCATCACGCAGTACGACCTCGTCGGCGCAAGCGTGCTTAGCGGGAACCGCAACTTCGAAGCCCGCGTCCACCAGAGCATAAAGGCCAACTTCCTCATGAGCCCGCCGCTCGTCGTGGCCTTCGCGCTCGCCGGGAGCGTAAATATAGACCTGTCGAAAGACCCTCTTGGCAGAGGGCGCGACGGGCAGGCGGTCTTTTTGCGAGACATATGGCCGAAACTTGAAGAAGTGGACGAGGCAATGAAGCAGGCGTTCGATCCCGAAACATATCGCCGTCTCTACGGCAGCTTCGCCGAGGAGAACTCGCTCTGGAACGAGATACCCAGCACCGTGGGCGCGGTCTATGAATGGGACCCTGAATCGACTTATATCCAGGAGCCGCCATATTTTGAGAAGTTCAGCATGGAGACCGAGCGCATATCCGAGATCAAGTCCGCGCGCGCGCTTGCGATCTTCGGCGATTCGGTGACGACCGACCACATAAGCCCGGCGGGCGCGATCAAGCCGACTTCTCCGGCGGGGCTCTTCCTGCAAGAGCACGGCGTGGAGGTGCGCGATTTCAACAGCTACGGCTCGCGGCGCGGAAACGACCGTGTGATGACGCGCGGCACGTTTGCCAACGTGCGGATCAAGAACCTTATGGTGCCGGGCGTCGAAGGCGGCGTGGCCATATACCAGCCGCACGGCGAGCAGATGAGCATCTATGATGCCTCGATCAAGTACCAGGCGTCGCGCATCCCGCTCGTGGTCTTCGCCGGTCAGGAATACGGGACCGGAAGCTCGCGCGACTGGGCGGCAAAGGGGACGCGGCTGCTCGGTGTGAAGGCCGTCATCGCTCAGAGCTTCGAGCGCATACACCGCAGCAATCTCGTCGGCATGGGCGTGCTGCCTTGCCAGTTCAAGGAGGGCGCAAGCGCGAGAACGCTCAGGCTCGACGGCAGCGAGACATACGATCTCATAGGGTTTGCCGATGGCATACGCCCGCGACAGGACGTTACCCTCATCATTCATCGCGCGAGCGGCGAGACAGAAGAGGTGCCGGTCACGCTCCGCATCGATACGCCTATAGAGGTCGATTATTACCTGCACGGAGGGATATTGCCCTACGTGCTGCGGCAGTTGCTCGCCTCGGCCTCAAGCGTTTGAAAGGGGTTGCAGGTTACTTTGCCGCGACCTTTTTGATCTCTTCGATGACGGTCTCGTCCGGCGGACGGTCTTGCGGGTCCTTGCCGACGTAGAGGTAACGTATGACGCCCGCCTTATCGACTATGATAATCGTTGGGTGAGCGATACCGCCGTTCTCTTTCGGGTTGAGAATCCCATAAGACTGTATGACTTTTCGGTCGCTGTCGGAGAGTATCTGGTACTTGGCCCCGGTGGTTTGAGCCATAGACCAGGCGTAATCCTGAGCATCGGCGCTGATGGCAATGAGGTCCGCGCCCGCCTGTTTGATCTTTTCGTAGTCCTCAGCCAGCCTGGTGAGTTGCACCGCGCAGGCGCCTCACCAGAAGCCCCTGTAAAAGACGAGAACTACCGGGGTGCGCGTCGTGTACTCGCTGAGCATCACAAGCTTGCCGTCGCCGTTCGGCAGCGCGAAATCGGGCGCCTTATCGCCCACCTTGAGCGCGCTTCGCGGCGACTGCGCCGTCGCGGTCCCACAGGCGATTATCAATATCAGTGTTGCAAGGGCGGCTCTCATCGCTCATGAATCTAAATCTGCCGCCGGTGGCTTGTCAACGATTGTAAAAATCATGTTGAGTCGAACATCAATTCTGAATATACTGGGCGCACCTTGACGGGGCAGCCGCCCGGTTTACTTTTATGATTTCGAGAGCAGATGAGCATTCGTGGCCCTCACGATCCTCGCCAGGCTAAAGGAGCTATTTTTGTATGTCGGGCTTCTGCGACCGATGCAACGAAAGAACCAGCCATATAGTCAACATAACCCGCCTGCCGGAACTTGCCGCCGTGGCGCATCTCGGTTATCGCCAGGTTTGCGCGCCCTGTTATGACGACCTGCTGGCCGAAGCGCAAGACGCCAGGGAGATGGACGAGGACCGCCGCTCCGAGCCGCGCGCAAAGGTCTCCATCAAGGCGCAAATCGAAGGCAATACCCCCCAGATGGAAGGCTTCAGAGACGAAATGGTCATTCAGGAGATAAGCCCGTCGGGGCTCAGGCTGCACACCGCCCGCGAGCTTGATCCCGGTACAGTGCTCAAGATCACGGTCCCTTCGGATAATTTCGAAACCACTGCAATCGTCGAAGTCGTCTGGCGCGACGGCGGCCAGCGCAGCGTAGGTCTCAAGATCATCGAGCCCGCCGAAGGCTGGACAACCCTCTGGCAGAAGCACGCGCCGGAAGAATAGTCTGGCGCGTCTGGCGCGTCTGGCGCGTCGCTTTAAAGACAGACATCGCTTGAACCAGATAATGCAAATTAATCAGCGCCGCGAGGAGCGGGACTCGCCAGACTCGCCAGACGCGCTAGACTGTTCCTGACGCGCTAGACTTTTTATGGCTTTTCTTCAATGCATAGAAGCCGCGTGTCAATCTCGTTACAGGGTCGATGAGCGGCTGTATCAATGCCCTCGATGCGGCGGATTGCTCGATGTCGGTTATGATCTCAAGCTGCCTCAAAGCGCGGACGGGATGAAGTCTCTCTTTCAAGAACGTAAGATGGGAGACACGGAGCTTGACCGCAGCGGGGTGTGGAGGTTTCGAGAGCTGATCCCGTTTGTCTCGGATTATTCGAGCGCGGTTACGCTATACGAGGGCAACACGCCTCTTTACTCTGCGCCGCGCTCGGCCGAGTACGCGGGGCTTCGGTCGCTCAGGTGCAAGCACCAGGGGATGAACCCGACCGGCTCTTTCAAGGATAACGGGATGACGACAGGCGTTACGCAGGCGCTTGCGCTCGGCGCGCGAGCGGTCGCGTGCGCTTCGACGGGCAACACCTCAGCTTCGATGGCGGCATACGCGGCGCGCGCGGGGCTTCGCGCATTCGTATTCATTCCTGCGGGGCAGGTCGCTTACGGAAAACTCTCGCAGTCGCTCGAATACGGCGCGCTCGTAGTGGAGATCGAAGGCAACTTCGATGATGCCATGCGGCTTGTGCGCGAGATCGCCGAAGAGTCGGACGTATATCTATTGAATTCGATAAACCCCTTCCGGCTCGAAGGGCAAAAAACCATCGCGATAGAGATGATGGAGCAGTGCGGGTGGCGAGCGCCGGACTGGATAGTAGTTCCGGGCGGGAACCTCGGAAACTCGTCGGCGCTCAGCAAGGCGCTTCACGAGCTTCACACGCTGGGCTTTATCGAGCGGATGCCGCGATTGGCCGTCATCCAGGCCGAGGGGGCCTCGCCGTTTTATGAACTGGCTCGCTCTACCGATCAATCGTCATTCAACCCGCGCGTGAGTCCCGCTACGCTTGCCACGGCCATACGCATCGGCAATCCCGTATCGTGGAAGAAGGCGTTGCGCGCGCTCCGGTGGACCGACGGGGTTGTGGAGCGCGTGACCGAGCAGGAGATCGCGGACGCGAAGGCGATCATAGGGACGGACGGCATCGGATGCGAGCCTGCATCCGCTACGACGCTTGCCGGGATAAAGCGATTGATAGAAGCGGGAACAATCGAGCCCGCTTCGGATGTGGTCGCAGTGCTGACGGGCAATTTAATGAAGGACCCGGCTTACACTATAGGCTATCACACGGACGGGCTGGCGCTTGAAGAGGACGGTCACAGGCGGTTGATAGAAGGGCGATTTGCCAACCGGCCCACCCGCGTGGCCGCTGATAAAGACAGGATAAAAACAGTCTTGCGAGAACAGTCTAGCGAGTCGCTTTAGAGACAAACATCGCATAAATCAGATGCTTCAAAGTAATCAGCGCCGCGAGGAGCGGGACGCGCAAGACTCGCAAGACTCGCTGGACTCTTCTTCGGGAAGCGGAGACCTGAGAGGTGACACGCAGTATCCCCCTCTGCGGGTTTGCCTCTTAGCAGAAGCTCTCCAGATCTCCGCTCCCATCCGTTGCCGCTCAGTGTTTGCCAGGAGCAAGCGGCACACCCTTGCGCTCGGCGGTCATATAGGCTTCGAGCGCTAATATCCTGGGGTCGTCAAGTGCGAGCGGCTTGCCCTTCATCGGGTTCTCGATACACCAGTTGATCATATCGCGCAGCGCGGCGACCTTCTTCAACTGGGTCTGGAATTTCGGATAGGTCTCCGCGTGAGTGTTCGATGCGTTCGGGTGGCACATATCGCACGATATTCCTATCGTGCCGCCAATCGCCTTCCAGTCGTGAAAGAGCTTATCGCCTTCGGCGATGATGCGTTTCTGCTCTCGCTCCCAGGTCATGCGGTCGCGATCTGTCCATTTCGACGCCTGCTTGGCCTGTTCCGCCTTTACTGCCGCCATCATCTTTGCGGCCACCCCGCGCGCCATCTCCGGCGGTATGACCTCGCCTTCGCGGACGCCTTCGACCTCCATCTGAGTCTTGCCGTCACAGAGCTGAACGACGAGGTTGCCGTTCTCGCTCTTGGCCTCCGGGTGGCGCGGCTGCGAGTTCTGCTGCGCCGAAACGGCCAGGCCCAGGCTGAACACTGAAGCGATTATCACCGATAACTTTAACTTTTTCTTGATCATCATTCCCCCTTAAGAGTCTGGCGCGTCTGGCGAGTCCCGCTCCTCGCGGTGCTGATTACTTTGCATTACCTGTTCCAGCGACGTCTGTCTTTAAAGCGACGCGCTAGACTCTCGACTCGCCAGACTCGCCAGACTTTAATATGACGGATTACCCGGCGCGGGCGGCACGGATTGCTTGCCCCAACTGTCCAGGTATGCCTTGCTGACGGTGATAGGGTTGCGGCTCCAGAGATTATGGTGCTTGTCGATGAACCCGCTCTTATAAACATCGATTGTGCCGTTGCCGGTCCCGTCGGCTTCATCGAACGGGTCGGCCCGGTCCATTTGAACGGTGAGCTTCGGCAGCCCTTGCGGCGCGTAGGGCCAGGGCCAGGCGGTCGAGAGCATCCCGTGGAAATGGATATTGCCGATGCGGTTTGTCAGCATCTGGTGCGTGTGGCCGTGGATGACCGTGACCGATTTGAACGGGGCGAGCAGCGCCTGCACCGGTTCTGCGTCCTCAGTCCAGAAATTCCATGGCTCATAGTACTTGTAGAGCGGCGAGTGCGAAAAAAGGATTACCGGCGTATCCTTTGAGACTTTCGCAAGGTCTTGCTTGAGCCACTCGCGGCCCTCCTCGCCGACCTCGAAGCGGCTCTGGAGCGAGTTGTCGAGCCCGGCTACCGTCAGCATGCGCTCCATAGGGGTCATCTTTCGCTCGGTCCAGAAGTCTTTCTCGTTGACGCTCATCAGCGTGACGAAATGAACGCCTTTATGGTCGAAGGAATAATTCGGCGGGCCGAAGAGCTGCCGCCATTTTTCGCCCATGTCGAGGAACCAGTCGTGCTCGCCGACCATCATCTTTATCGGAGCTTTCACCTCGCTCAGGAGCTGTTTGCCCAGGTCCAGCTCTTTCGGCTGGCCGAGCTGGGCCAGATCGCCGCCAAACAGCACGAAGTCGGGCTGGGGATTGAGCGCGTTCACGTCCTGAATGGCGCGCATGATCGCTTTAACGAACCGCTCGTTCAGCTCCCGCTCGTAAAGGTGC
>DASTET010001124.1:0-7574 GCA_035709445.1 Blastocatellia bacterium
ATCACCCGCTCCACGACTGTGTCATTAAAGAAGGTAAACAGCGCGGTCGTCTCATTCTGAGGCCCCGGATTGAAGATGGATTCTCTGCCAGAGATGCCGTTGACATAGGTCAGATAGCCATATTGTGATGAAGCGAGGGCAGGGGGAGCCGAAGCGAGACCCGCCTGCCCAACCAATTCAAATACGACATCGCCTACAGCATTGGAAGACTTGCTTTGTGTAAAGACTGGCGCGCATGTGGCGAGCACAAAGATTGCCGTCAAGAATGTAGCTGATACGGTTCTGATTCTCAATGTCTTTTCTCCTTTCAGATTTGAATCAATGAGCTGAGGCAGATCGATGACGACCCGCCAGCTGTTTCGACCAAGTGAATTCGCCCTGTCTCCACTTGTCGTTGGATTGCCTCTATACTCAAGCCTGAAATACAGGCATCATCCAGACTGATTAAAGCCACCTGCTTCGAGCAGCTTGCGCACCAGCTACGGCTGAGCCCAGAGCGCTGCCTTATAAGCAGGACTTCATAGGTCTCGACCGTTATTTCCGTCTTCTTATCTTTCACTCTGCCTCCGAGTTTTTGGTGCTTTGACTGCCCTTCAGGTATACTCACTGCCGGGAACCATTTCGCCGGCGGTTTGCGGCCCGAACGCAGGCCGCATAATCCGCTAACCGCACTCTTAATGTCTTTAAGATTGCGCATATATTTTCCAAATCTTCCAAAGATCGGTGATGGACGAGCCAAATAAGCGCTTTTACAAGTTCGGTCCTTTCTGCGTTGATTCGGAGAAGCGTGTGCTGCTGCGCGAGGGGGAAGCCGTACCTCTCGCGCCGAAGGCTTTCGATACGCTGCTCATACTGGCCCAACACCCTGGCGAGGTCCTTGAAAAGGATCGGCTGATAGAGATGCTCTGGCCCGACAGCATCGTTGAGGAAGGCAATCTCACGGTCAACATATCTGCGATAAGGAGGGCCCTGGGCGAAAGCCCGAACGAGCGCAAATACATCGTCACCATTCCGGGCAAGGGCTACAAATTCGCCGCAGACCTAAGTGACGACACATCGGACCTGATATTGGCGAGGTACACGAAATCAACCGTAGTAATAGGCGACGAGGGAGAAAGCCAGGAAGTAAAACAGAAGCAGGAGGGGTTGGCGACCGCGTCTCTGTCTTCCACAGGTCGGCGGAAAATTGTTTACACTGGGGTGGCCGTCGCAATCCTCGTCGTTGGCGTGGCCGGGCTTTACTACCTCCGGCTGGCGCCAGGCTCAACCGTATCAACACCTCCCGTCAGGTCAATCGCGGTGTTGCCGTTCAAGCCTCTGGTGGCGGACCACCGCGACGAGTCCCTGGAAATGGGCATAGCCGACACTCTCATCGCAAAGATCAGCCACATCAGTGAAATCGCTGTGCGCCCCCTCGGCTCGGTGCGCAGGTACGGAGGGCTGGAGCAAGACCCACTGGACGCCGGCAGACAGCTGGGCGTCGAGGCGGTACTAGACGGGACCATCCAGCGTGCGGGCGACCGGGTCGGCGTGACGGCGCGGCTCATAAGGGTAGCCGACGGGGGGCAGTTGTGGCAGGGGCGGTTCGACGCGCCGTTCACCGACATTTTCTCAGTACAGGATTCGATCTCGCAGAAAGTGGCGGGGTCGCTCAGGGCGAAGCTGACGAGCGCGGAAGAGACGCGGCTGGCGAGCCATTACACCGAGAATGTCGAAGCCTACCAGCTTTACCTGCGAGGCCGATACCACGCGCTCAAGCGGACACTGCCGGAAACCCAAAAAGCCATCTCATATTTCCAGCATGCGATCGCGCTTGACTCCTCATACGCGCTCGCCTACGTCGGTCTCGCCGACGCGTATCTCTCGTCACTCGCTGCTGATTTGCCGCCAAACAAATTCCTTCCCCAAGCGCGGGACGCGGCGCAAAGGGCTGTCGAGATTGACGACACGCTTGCCGACGCCCACGCCGAGCTCGGCTTCATCATATTCTGGTATGACTGGGATTGGGACGCATCCGAAAAGCAATTCAGGCGAGCCTTAGAGCTAGACCCGAACAACGCGAACGCTCACTTGTTTTACGCACACATGCTCTCGAATACGGGGCGACACGCGGAGGCGCTCGCCGAAGCCAAACGCGCCAGAGAACTCGACCCGCTTAATTTACTTATCAATGCTCTCGAAGGGCAGTTTCTGATTCATGCTGGACGAACCGATGAAGCGTTGGAGAGGTTGCAGGAGACTTTAGAGTTGGATCCGAACTATTTTCTCGCCCGCTACTATGCATCGAGCGCTTACATCGACAGAGGCATGTACTCGGAAGCAGTCAATGAAGCGCGCAAGGCCATGAAAGCTTCTGGAGCTAGAGGTACTCATTCGGCAGCCTTCCTCGGTTACGCACTGGCCAAGTCCGGCAGGAAGGCGGAGGCGCTCTCTGTCCTCGAAGGTTTAATGAAGTCGTCAGCCGATCGCTACGTTTCGGCTTACAACATCGCACTCGTTCACAATGGCCTGGGCAAGGGCGACGAGGCGCTGGCCTGGCTGGAACGAGCCTGCGCGCAGCGCCTCCCGCATATGGTTTTCCTGAAGGTCGAGCCGAAGTGGAATAATTTGCGCCCCGACCCGCGCTTTCAGGATCTGCTGCGCCGCGTCGGACTTCCGCAGTAGCGAAATCCCAAGTAGGTTTCTAAAGAGATCCGTAAAGCTTTAGGCATCGGGCGAGCCATTCTCGATGAGAGGAACCCGCGCCCAGGTCTTCTCTCATCTCGGCACACAATTCTTCATCCGCGTTCAAATTCAGGCCCGCCGCTTCGTAAGCCTTTCGATATTTGACTCACAGATGGCTATCTCGCGCGCAAGCTGGTCGAGGTCGCCAAAACTCGCGCTCGACCACGCGCCGCGATTCTTCAGCTCGGCGAGAATGTCAGAGCTTCGCGCGAGCCAATCTCGCGCCTGCTGCCAGTATGCGGCGCGATCACCGGCAATGGTCGAATATACCCTGCCCTTCATCGCGAAGTTGTATGCCAGAAAGGCCCGCAGCTCCGTATTCTCCGGATTCGCGTTCGAGACCTGCTCGGCGACAGCGACGGCGCGGTTCGCGCTCTCGATAGCAGATGCGGAGTTGCCGGTCTTTGCGAGCGCGAGCCCTATATGCGCGAGGTTAGCGGCCTGCTCTGTGGATAAAAGCATGTTTTGCGGGTCGGCCGCGACGAGCTTATCGATCACCGCGAGCGCCTCCCTGAATCTTGCGAGCGCGCCCGCAATATCACCCTTTTCGGCGAGCATCTCGCCCACGTTTCTAGATTCGACGGCCATGTTGCGTGCCGCCTTCGCGTTTGTCGGGTCGGCTTTCGAAGATGCCTCGAAGATGTCGAGCGACTTCCTGAAGCTTGCGAGCGCCCCGTCTATGTCGCGCATCCTCTTCAAGACTTCGCCGAGATTTGCGTAGCTCACGCCCACATCTTCGCGCGCCTGCGCATTTGTCGGGTCCGATGCCGCAAGCTGCTCGTCGATGGCGAGCGCCTTTCGGAAATACTCAAGCGCGCCCGCAAGGTCCCCGGTCTCGCCGAGCGCTTCTCCGAAAGAGGTGTAGTTGGCGCTCATATCTTTCAACATCTGCGGATTGGTCGGGTCCGATGCCGCCAGCTCTTCTATGATCTCTCTCGATTTGTGAAAGGTCTCAATCGCGCCTTTCAGATCGCCCGTCTGCGCCTGCACATAAGCGACCCTCCTGTAGGCGACCCAGAGATTGCGACGCACGGTCTTGTCCGAAGAGCCGGAAGCGTGCCTTTCATCAATGGCCAGCCCCTTGCGATAAATCTCAAGCGCGGCAGGTGCGTCGCCCTTCGCCCAGAGCACGTCGGCCACGCGGCTCAGGCTTGAAGAGAGAGCGCGCTGGTCTTCAAGGTTACCCGGGTTGGTCTCGGCAAGCCTCTCACGTATTGCGAGCGCCTTTCTGTAGCTTGCAAGCGCCCCTTCACTGTCGCCGAGGTTGGGCGAGTAAGGATTTCCCTGGACGTCGCCGACCTTTTGATAAGCGGTGGCAAGCTCTCTTTGCAAATCAAGGTCCTCTCCAGCCTCGGACGCGAGGCTGTCGAGATACTCGACCGCTCGCCTGACGAGAAGCTCGCGCGCCGGGGTCGAGCCGGAAAGGTTCTCTATCGCGTCGTGCAATTCGAACATGAAGGAATTGGCAAGCTGGCGGATCTCGTTGAACCGTTTTTCCGCCCTCGCCCTCTCATTACGCGCAACCATAGCCAGCCAGCTCGTCGCCACAATTCCGGCGATAAGAATGAGGACGACAAGTGAGGCTGCAATGACGCCGGCCCTGTTCCTCTGGATGAACTTGCTCGCGCGGTATGAGAAAGTATCTTTTCGCGCGCGCACGGGACGGCCTTCCAGGTGGCGACGTATCTCTTCGGAAAGCTCTGCGACCGAGCCGTAGCGCCGCTCAGGCTCCTTGCGCATAGCCATCAGGATTATATTGTCGAGGTCGCCGCTCAACTGCCGTCGGAGTTTTTCAAGTTCCGCGCCCTTCTCTTTACTGACAGGGCCGAAAGTGGCGGAAGTCCTGTTCGTCTTCCTCGCATCGCCTGTCTTCGCCACGCGAGTCACGGCGGTGCTCGGCCTATCCGGCTCCTGCTCGCATATGACTCTGAATATCTCGTGCGGGGCCGAGCTTGTGATCTGGTACGGGCGCTGGCCGGTCAGCAGCTCATAGAGAAGAACGCCGAGAAGATATACATCGGTCGCCGTTGTCACAGCATCGCCACGGACCTGTTCGGGGCTTGCGTACTGAGGGGTCAGCAATCGCATGGATGTAGCGGTGTGCTCTATAGCCTGTGTGTGCAGATCCGGGTTGAGCAGCTTGGCGATGCCGAAGTCGAGCAGCCTGGGCGTGCCGTCGGCGGTCACAAGTATATTGCTCGGCTTTATGTCTCGGTGGATGATGAGCTTCTGATGCGCATAGGCTACAGCCGAGCAGACGGCGCGAAAGATCACCAGCCGCTCTTTTGTCGAGAGATTTTGCGAGTTGCAGTACTCGATCAGCGGCTGCCCTTCGATGTATTCCATGACGAAGTAGGGTCTGCCGTCGGTGGTCGTGCCGCCGTCGAGGAGCTTTGCAATGTTAGGGTGATCGAGCGCGGCAAGTATCTGGCGCTCGGTGCGGAAGCGGCGGATGGTAAAATCGGTATCCATCCCGCGCTTGAGCAGCTTGATCGCGACCCGTTTGTGAAACTCGTCATCGGCCCTCTCGGCCAGATAGACCGCGCCCATGCCGCCGCGCCCGATCTCGCGGATCACCCTGTATCGGCCTATGGAGTCGTGTTGCAGCTCATCGCCGAAATCGAGGGCCTCCCCCAGTATAGATGTATCGCCGGGTTTAAGCTCAGCCGTGGTCTCTTCGAAATATGTATCGGGCCGGTCGTGAACCGTAACAGTAGTGTTGAACGACTCGACGCCTTCGCGTAGCGCGATCAGCGCCTCCACTTCTTCTTTAAGAGTTTTGTCGCCGCCGCACGCCTCTTCGAGAAAACCGGCCCGGCTGCCGGGATCGAGTTTGAGCGCGGTTTGAAATAGCTGCTTTACCTGTCTTCTGCGTTCGAATACCAATCTGCTACCCCTCTTGATCTTGGATGCCTAAAAAACTTTACCATAATAAGAAGTCAGAAGTCAGAAGACGGATGCCGGAATCTTTCGCATCATCTCTCGATTAAAGCCTATTGAAAGAGAATGGAATCGGCCTCGACCACCTTCTGACTTCTGGCTTCTGGCTTCTGGCTTCTGACTTATGTTAGCTTTCTGACCGAAATTCACGGGGGAGGGGACGCGACTTGCCTGAATGGTTAAAGCTGATCGGTATTTTGATAGTCGTCTTAGGACTTGCGTTTCGTCTCAGGACGACGCTGGTCGTTGTAACCGCCGCGCTTGTGACGGGCCTGCTTGCGGGGCTGCCGCTTTTTAGCAGAGAAGGGCAGGAAGGGATAATTAACATGCTAGGCCGCGCGTTCGTAGATTTTCGGCTGATGACGCTCTTCATCCTGACGCTGCCTGCGATTGGCCTGGCCGAGCGGTACGGGTTGCAGGAACAATCGGCGGCCTTGATCCGCCGCATACGGGCCGCAACCGTCGGACGGCTTGCCATAGTCTATCAGCTCTTTCGAATAGCTCACGGCATACTCGGCCTGAGGCTCAATGGCCACCCATCGTTCGTGCGCCCGCTGATATACCCGATGGCGGTCGGCGCTGCCGAAGCGAGGGGGGGCGCAAAGAGCGTCGAGGAGATCCCGGTCGAAAAGCTCGAAGAGATAAAGGCCGCCACCGCCGCCGCCGAGAATTACGGCAATTTCTACGGCCAGAACCTGTCGCCGGTCCAGGCAGGCGTGGTGCTGGTCTTCGGCGTGCTCGGTGGGCTCGGTTACGCGGTCAATATATGGAGGCTCGTCCTCTTTACAATTCCGATAGTGGTCTTTTCGGTCGTGCTTGCGGTGATTCAATTCCTGCTGCTTGACCGCCGTTACAGCCGAGAAGAGGCGGGGAAGATGATCGAAGAAGAGGCGGTGACGAAATGATCGAGAGCCTGCTCAGCCTGGAAACGGTCTATGTGATGACAGGCATAGTGCTCCTGGCCTTTGCCGTGATGACGATGCGAGACCGTACGAACCCGCGACGTTTTGGCAGCGGGTTATTCTGGCTTGTGCTCGGAATGATCTTCGCGGGCGGAAGCCTCATGCCGCACTGGGTGACCGGCCTGCTGGTGCTGCTGATGGCTGCGCTTGACGGCGCGGGCCGCGTAACTCGCGGCCATCATGAGGAGGCGTCGAAACAGGAGCAGGGGAGAGAAGCTTCAAGACTTGGCGATAAGATATTCCTGCCGGTGCTGGTCATCCCCGTAGTCACATTCGGGCTGGCGCTCGTCTTTCGGCTTCTCGGCATGGATGTGAACCGTGGCGCGCTTGTAGGGCTGGGTTTCGGAGGCGTGGCGGCAATGGCCGTCGGGTTGCGGCTGACCGGAGGGACCGTTCGCATGATGATGCACGAAGGCCGCCGGATAAACGACGCGATAGGGACGGTCAGTATTCTGCCGCAATTGCTCGCATCGCTCGGTGTGCTCTTCGCGGCGGCAAAGATCGGCGACCTGATAGCAAAAGGTATAGGCTGGATAATCCCCGAAAACAGCCTCTTTCTGCTAGTCCTTGCGAACTGTCTCGGCATGGCGCTCTTTACAATCGTTATGGGAAATTCGTTTGCCGCGTTTCCGGTGATCGCGACCGGGGTGCTTTCGCCTCTAATCATCAAGCCGTTCAACGTCGACCCTGCGATGGTCGCGATCATAACGCTTACGGCAGGGTCGAGCGGGACGCTTATGACGCCCATGGCGGCAAACTTTAATATCGTGCCCGCCGCGCTGTTGAATATGCGTGACCAGTACGGGGTGATCAAATTTCAACTGCCGTTCGCGCTCACGATTTGGAGCCTGCATGTCATATTGATGTGGCTGTTGATAAGGTTCTGGTGAGACAGGAAAAAAGTATAAATCCCGCGCCGTTTTTCATGTATAATCCTGGCCGAGGTTT
>DASTET010001125.1:0-2596 GCA_035709445.1 Blastocatellia bacterium
CTCACGGCGCAATGAGGCTCACCCTGATGCCTGCAATCGCTGAAGAAGCAGGAAGCGGCGAGCGATTCTATATCGTCAAAGGTCTCTTTTATCCCTTCATCGCCCCCCCAGAGTTGAAGCTCGCGCATCCCGGGAGTGTCAAGCACAAGCCCGCCGCCGGGCAAAACGATCAATTGCCGGCTTGTGGTTGTATGTCTGCCACGGTCGTCGCACTGTCTGATATGGCTGACCTTCTGCACTTCGGCGCCGATAAGCGCGTTTATCAAGGTCGATTTTCCTACCCCCGATGAGCCGAGAAGCGCAACCGTCTGGCCCGTACCCAGGTAAGGCGTAAGCTCGCTCAATCCCTGGTCCGTAACCGCGCTGGTGACGTGTACTTGAACGCCTATCGCCACGGACTCGACTTCAATGATCCGCTGGCTTACGTCATCGCACAGGTCGGCCTTGCTCAGTATGATCACCGGGCGAGCGCCGCTCTCCCATGCAACGGACAGGTAGCGCTCGATTCGCCTCAGGCTGAAGTCGTTATTGAGCGAGGTAACAAGAAAGACCGTGTCGACGTTTGCGGCCAGGATCTGCTCCCGGACCTTCTGGCCTGCGACCTTTCGGGCGAACTTGCTCTTTCGAGGCAGGACTTCGTGAATCGTCGCGCGGCCCTCTTCCGGACGCGCGCTGATTACGACCCAGTCGCCGACCGCAGGCAGGTCTGCCCGGTTCGAAGCCCGATGCCTGAGCCTTCCCGCGATCTCCGCCGATAACTCTCCGTGCTCGCTGATCACCCTGAAAACCTGCTTATGCTCCAGCGTGATTCTTGCAGGGCAGCAGCCCTCCTCCCGGTCACTGTTGAGATGCGCTTCGAAAAAGCCATTCCATCCGAACTCTTCAAGGCGGGCGAGCTTTCTCCCCTGCCTGCAGATGCTTTCATCGCTTGTCATTTCTATCTCTCCGCATTTGATGGACCGGCATAACAGCGACGGCCCCTCAGATCAAACCATTATTCAGTAGGATGTTGATGCGGCAGGATGATTTGCCGGGCGAATTAATCCCGCGAGCTCAAGACACACGGGCGCGGTGCGCGCTCATAGCGTAGGAGTATAGAGCAGACCCGACAAATCAATTATTGAATGACAATCATAGGCAAAAGCCCGAAACCGAAAGCTTCCGAGCAACTCGGATAATACATCGATTGATTTGGACGGCGCAACCATAGAGTCATAAGCTAGAAGCCAGAATCTCTCGCGTAGTCTCTCGATAATAACGAGGTGGATGAAGTCAGAACCATCCTCGACCAGATTCTGGCTTCTGACTTCTGGCTTCTGACTTCTGGCTCCTGACTTCTGATGCTATAAATGAATGTGAGGAGAGAGTTCTGATGCCCTGGTCGATTCGTATGCTTTTGATGTTCACCCTGGCAAGCATGCTTTTCCAGTACTACGTCTCGCGCAAGGCGATTGTCTCTATCGAGGCCGTAACCGGGTGGAAACGGAAGCGGATAAAAGTCGGCGCGATTGCTGTCATCATATGGGTAATCCTTTATCCGCTGTTGATATTGGGAAGCTACTACTTGAGGCTTCCAGGTCTGTCGCGAGCCTTGCAGGGGTCGAACATGCTGCTCGATCTGTTGATCACCTATCCCTTCTGGTTGGGTGTGATCCTGGCGGTGCAGTTGGCGATCCTTTTTCTGTTGCTCGATATTACGAAGCTTGTGCTATATCCGGTCTTTCGTAAACACCGTGAGCGGTGGAACAGGATACAGGCGTGGGTAGTCGTGATACTGGTCTGCGCGGGCGCGGTCTATGTAGCGGCAAGGGTTTATAACGACACTTTCACCGTGCGAACGAGAGAGGCCGAGTTGCGCGTGGCGAGTCTCCCGCCGGAGTTAGAAGGGTTTAGAATCGTCCAGATAGCCGACCTCCAGGCCGACGGGCGGACCGGCAACGGCAAGCTCCAACCTTTTATCGACAGGGTAAACGCTCTCAACCCCGACCTCATTCTCTTTGGAGGCGATCTCGTCACATCCGGCATCGACTATATCGATGCGGGCGCTGAGGCAATAGGCGAGATGCAGGCCCGTCACGGCATATACGCATGCTTAGGCGACCACGACTTTTTTTCCAATCAACAGAGAGTCAAAGAGAGCCTCGAAAGAAACGGCGTGACCGTGCTTGCAAACGTCGCGGCGATAGTGCCGGTCGGCTCGTCCCTGATTTCGATAGTGGGCGTGACGAACGTCTACAGGGCTCCGGCAAACGACTACACTCTCGACGCGATTGAGAAACAGCGTGTGAGCGGCCCGGTCAATATTTTTCTCACCCACCAGCCTTCCATCTCGATGGTCGATTACGCCGCGAAGCGAGGCTTTGAGCTGTTCGTAGCGGGGCACACCCACGGCGGGCAGATAGTCTTTCCGCTGCCGGGGTTTCTCCTGACCGGGTCTTCGTTCGAGACAGACTATGTTTCAGGATTCTATCGCGTCGGCTCTATGCTTGTGAGCGTAAATAACGGGCTCGGCCTGACGCTCGCACCGGTCCGCTATCACGCGCCCGCCGAAGTGACCCTGATAGTATTGCGCCGTGAAGCTTAAAGCAGGAGGTTA
>DASTET010001126.1:0-2610 GCA_035709445.1 Blastocatellia bacterium
TTTCAGCACGACTTTGCCTCCACACGGATAATAAAACTTGAGCAGAACTATCGCTCGACCCAGACGATCCTGGAAGCCGCCAACCGGATCATCGAGCGCAACCTGAAGCGGCTCCCGAAGACGCTTTACGCCACCCCGGAGCTTGGAGAAGGTGAGCTGATCGGGTATTACCAGTCATACGACGGCGAGGGGGAAGCCTCTTTTGTCGCAGAACGGATACAGGACCACCTGCGACGCTCGCCCTCCGCACGCATAGCGGTTCTCTACCGCACCAACTCGCAATCCCGATTGTTTGAAGAATCGCTGCGCAGGCGCGGCATCGCCTACAACATAGTAGGGGGCTTCTCGTTTTACGAGCGAGCCGAGGTCAAAGATGTGATCGCGTACCTGAAGCTTGCGCTCAACCCGGATGACGACGTGGCGCTCGGTCGAATTATCAACACTCCGCCTCGCGGAATAGGCAAGACGACCCTCGACGCGCTTGCCCGCGAGCAGCGCGACCTCGGCGTGTCGCTCTGGGAGACCATTCGAATAACGGTCGAGAAAGGATCGATCAACCCTCGCGCCTCTGCGTCTCTCGATGTCTTCCGGCAGATGATCAAAAGCCTCGGCGAGCGCGTCGAGTCGGGCCAGCCGCTGTCGGATGTGGTGAAGGCGGCGACGCTCGATACGACCTACGTTCGCGCGCTTCAGGAAGAAAAATCCGAAGAGGCAGAAAGCCGGCTTCTCAATATCGAAGAGCTTGTCACCGCCTCGGTCGAGGCCGAAGAGCAGGGCGAGACGCTCCGCGATTTTATCGATCACGCCGCCCTCGTCTCGGACTCGGACCAGTACAGGGCCGATGCGCACGTGACGCTTATGACCATGCATTCTGCAAAAGGGCTGGAATTTCCTGTGGTCTTTATAGTCGGTATGGAGGAGGGATTGTTTCCCCTCTCACGCGCCGCAGCGAGCGAGGAGGACCTGGAAGAGGAGCGCAGGCTCTGTTACGTCGCCATAACGCGCGCGCAGCAAAAACTCTATATAACGCACGCCATGAGGCGACGGGTCTGGGGCGAAGAGATGCGGGCCGAGCCTTCAAGGTTCCTCAACGAGATACCGCTGGAATTGATGGATGATCTATCGCTCGGACCTTCATGGCTCGGTTTTGCCGAGCGACCGGAGACCCGGCAGAACCGCGAGGCCATATCGGCGCTGCGCCCCGTTAAGAAGACGTCGAACTATACGGGCAAGACCTACAACTCAACCCAGAGCGTTCGCGACTTCTTCAAGCTCCGGAAGCAGACCGAGACGGATGCGCATAAGGGCGCCGAGAGCGGCTCGAAGCCTCGCTCTTCCGAGCCGGGGTTTCGCATAGGCGAGCGTGTCCGGCATGCGCGCTACGGGCGGGGCGTGATTCTGCGGGCTGAGGGGGTGGGCGATGACGCGAAGCTGACGGTGAGCTTTCCTGGTTACGGCCAGAAAAAGTTTGTAGCCAGGTACGCTCAGCTTGAGAAGGAGTGACGGCCTTTTATGATTGTCAAAGTAGCGGCAATTCAGGCGGCGCCCGTCTATATGGACCTGCGGGCCTCGCTGGAGAAAGCGCAGCGCCTTATCGACGAAGCGGCAAGCGAGGGCGCGCACCTTGTCGCGTTCCCGGAAACGTGGCTGCCCGGCTATCCGGCGTGGCTCGATTGCTGCCGCGATGTCGCGCTGTGGGACCACGGGCCGGTAAAAAAAGTCTTCGCCCGGCTGATGGAGAACAGCGTAGTCGTGCCGGGGCCGGTCACAGATGCGCTCGCGGAGACGGCGCGCGCTCACGGAGTCGCCCTCAATATAAGCGTGCACGAACGAGTCATTCATGGCGCGGGGCGCGGGACGCTCTACAACACTATGCTGACGTTTGGCCGCGACGGCTCGCTGCTCAACCGTCACCGCAAGCTCATGCCGACCTATACCGAGCGAATGATCTGGGGACAGGGTGATGGCGGCGGCCTGGAATCGGTCGAGACCGGCGCGGGCCGGGTGGGCGGGCTGATATGCTGGGAGCACTGGATGCCGCTCGCCCGCCACACGCTGCACGTTTCGGGAGAGGATATACATGTTGCGGCCTGGCCGCAGGTCAAAGAGATGCACATGGTGGCGAGCCGCCACTATGCGTTTGAGGGGAGATGTTTCGTAATAGCGTGCGGCGCGATTATGAAAGCTTCCGAGCTGCCCGCCGAGCTTGAGCCTGTCGCCTCGCTTAAAGAGGACCCCGGCCAGATGGTGCTTGCCGGCGGAAGCGCAATCATAGGGCCGGACGGGGCGCTGCTTGCCGGGCCTGTCTTCGGCGAAGAGACGATTCTCACGTCAGAGATCGATCTTTCTCGTATCAAAGAAGAGAGCCTGACCCTCGACGTGACCGGTCATTACTCCAGGCCCGACATCTTCGATCTGAAGGTAAAGCCCCTGACGCAATAGCGTAATGCCCGGTGTCCTCTGTGGTAGATCGCCTATTGCATCAAATGATCTCGCCCGCAAACAGATTCAGTTCACATTTATGAAGCTTGCTCCATCCTTGTGAATACTCCCTTTATCCAGCTTAAAGGCGCAGTCAGAAGTTTCCGCTTTTACATCTCGTCAATAACT
>DASTET010001127.1:0-8551 GCA_035709445.1 Blastocatellia bacterium
ATAGATACTCTTTATTGCATCTATAAAGCTCTCAAAAGTGCAGGACGAAGAAGGCTGCTCCGAGCGCATGTACTCTTCCCAGTTCATCCATCTGCGAACGAAATCGCGGTCGAAGCGGTCTTCCTGAAGAATGACGGAAGCCATGGCGAGCAGCAGCGCGGCCTCGGTCCCCGGCCATGGAGAGAGCCAGTAGTTTGCCATCGAAGCTGTGTTCGATAGTCGCGGGTCGATGACGGCTATCTTTGCGCCCGCCATCTTTCCTTCGATAATTCGCTGCGCGTGCGGGTTGAAATAGTGGCCCGTTTCCAGGTGCGAGCTTAAAAGGAGAATAAACTTTGCGTTCGCATAATCGGGCGAGGGGCGGTCAGCCCCCTGCCACAGCGCGTAGCCGACCCGCGCCGATGACGAGCAGATATTCGTATGCGAGTTATGCCCGTCGACTCCCCACGCCTGTAGCACGCGATCGATATAGCCGTCGTGGCCGGGCCTCCCGACGTGATAGACGACCTCATTGCGGCGCTCCTCTTTAAGCGCCTTTCGAATCTTTGCCGCGAACGTTTCGAGCACCTCGTCCCAGGTGGTGCGCTCCCACTCGCCTTCACCGCGCGGGCCGACACGTTTTAGCGGGTAGAGGATGCGCTCGGGATCGTTTACCTGGTTTATCGTAGCCGGGCCCTTCGCGCAGTTGCGACCGCGCGACGCCGGATGAAGCGGATTGCCTTCGAGCTTCTTTATCTCGCCGCTCTCCTTCTCGACATAAGCCAGCAGCCCGCAGGCCGCTTCGCAGTTAAAACATGTCGTGGGAACGAGCGAATACCGTCGCTCGACCTTGCGCGGCCACTCCCGCGCATCATACTCGACCCAATCGTCCCATCGGTCAACCGGGGGATGACTTGAGAGCCGGGGGCCGGTATCTATGCCGTCAGCTTGCCGGACCTCTACCGGCGGCCCGTCGTTTTTCGTAGCATCAGGTGTATTCGACATAATCGGTCTGTTGATTCAAATGCGGCGTCAGCTTAAAGGGACTGCCTGCCCCGCCTGAACCCAGATGTGCTCCCACAAAAAGAGTCCAGCCAGCGCGAGCAGCGAGACTGCTGCTGCTATGGCGGGCGTCTGAGCCAGACCTGTTGCAAGCGCGACGAGCGGCAAGACCGTGCCTGCCGCTATGACGCCCCCCCAGAAGAGCTTGCTGAAGATTCCTCTAGTGATCAGTCGCGCGGCCCGCCGCTTCTCATTGTTCTCTTCGGGCGTGAGGACTTCGCCCATAACGAGCACGCCGTGGGCCACGGTCGCTCCAAGCAATTCGTATTGGAGAAAATCGAAACCTGTCCCGCTCGGAGATATGCCTGTCAATGCCGAATCGAAGACCGCGAAAATCAGAAGCGCAGCCGATCCCGCTATGATGGCTTGAACCAGCAGGTGGAGTGTTGTGAGCTGGCTGTGCCAGAATACACGCCCCCTCGCCTGTTTGAAGAGGAAGGCTGAATAGACGGCCGAGAGCGCCGCGAAGATACTGCCGAGTATTAAAAGCGGTAGGTCGAGCGCCTGAAGCTCGAACCATTGAGCGGCGATCCACGCGCCGAGCAGGAGTCCGTAACCGGCAAGAATATATCCGCCAATTACAAGCCACGATCTCCACTGGGGCCAGAGCAGTATCCGCAAGAACCTTTCCGGTCGCTTGAGGTCGAGGACCAGCAGCGCAAGCGTTGTGATCAGGAAGGCGAGCGAAATCTGAGGCGCTACGGACCCGAAGAGAAAATCGTTGCGCGCGAACCCGAGCCCTATCGCCAGCGCCGCAACGATAAATGCGCCCGCCGAGACCGATTTTGTCCACAGGTAAGCGGAGACTTTCCAGCCCCAGGGCCGGTCGTGCGAGACATCATAAGTCGCTCTCGCTCGCGCTTCGGATTCGGCCATCGCCTGCTCGTTTAAAAAGACCGGGTCCTGACGCATCTCCGCCCAGAGATAGCCGGTCGAGTGAGTCTGGTCGGTCGGCACGAGCGAGGACTCGTTGACATCGATATAATGCAGCTTTGGCTTCGTCCCGGCCTCAGGTTTTCTGACAAGGGTCTCTTCGGAGGCGATGAGCCGCGAAATCTTTGCTGTCGGGTCATCGAGGTCGCCTGAGATGATGGCCTGCACGGGGCAGACAATTACGCAGGCGGGCTCCATGCGGGTCTCTATCCTGTGCGCGCAATAGTTGCACTTTTCCGCCGTGTTAGTATTCGGGTTGATGTAAAGCGCGTCATAAGGACATGCCTGCATGCACGCCTTGCAGCCGATACAGCGGCCCCCGTCGAAATCTACTATGCCGTTCTCGCGGCGGAAAAGCGCGGTCACAGGGCAGATAGTTACACAGGGGGCGTCATCGCAATGATTGCATCTGAGCACCGAAAAGAATCGCCTGGTCGAAGGGTACTGGCCCTTCTCTATGTATTTGACCCAGGTGCGAAACGTCCCTATGGGGATATCGTGCTCGGCTTTGCAGGCAAGAGTGCAGGCGTGACAGCCGATGCATTTGCGGTGGTCTATAACGAACCCATATCTCATATTGTGTAGTAAGCCAGAAGCCAGAAGTCAGAAGCCAGAAGCCAGAATCTTTCGCATCATCTCTCGATTATTGCCGATTGAGATAAATCGGAATCATTCTCTACAGGCTTCTGGCTTCTTGCTTCTGGCTTCTGATCACTACCTTCGGGGCGGCGCGGAAATGTTGAGCGCGCCCATCACCCTGTCGGCGACATCGTGCCCGGCCTGCCTGATTATGTACTCGACAGGCTCACGGCCTGTGGGCACGGGTAATCCGACGCCCCCGACTCTCGCCTGTAAGGGCCTCTCGTAGATCCTCCCGTGTGTCATGACCTTCCCTGTCTCGCGCGCAAAGACAGCGTAGTCGATATAGATTTCTCTGCCGCTTCGCCGGTAAGTAGGGGACCGCGTCATAGACATGGAATCGTAATCGAGCTCTACCCATAGCACGTGATCGGTCTTCGACCTCTTCGCATGATCGCTCGCCTCTTTTCGATTCATGCCTTTACCGCGCCCGACGGTCAGCGAGGAAGCCTGCTTCAATCTCTCGGAGACGGCTTCGATAACCAGATTAGAAAGAAACTCGGAAGACCTCATGCTTGGAGAGTCGCGGACGATGTGGATCCCCAGCTTCACGGCTTCGGGCTTCTCGGTCGGCTCGCCTGGAGGCGGTTCGGGCTCGGCGCCCTGCACAGGGGCAGAAGGCTCGCTCTTCTTCGGCGGCTTACGCCCGGATTGCGCCCCGGCCGGAACGGCTATCGTTGATATGGAAAAGACGAAAAGGACAAGAGTCAGAAGCGATCTGAATATCGCCCTTCGATGAGATAGTCCCCTGAAGTACATAGGACTCACTCCTTCATAATGCCCGCGACCAGAAATCAGATTCCGGCCCCGCCCGCGAAGTACCCCTCGCGCCAGCGAGCAATCTTGGCGCTGCGCGGACTGTACTTGTTGAGCACAGTAAGCGGCGGGGCATAACAATGAAGCGTCACCATATCGCGGCCAGCCGGTTGGAGGTTCAAGAGCTGATGAATGTCGGGCACGTCTGCCCCGGTTATTGCGCCCGGCCCCCAGCGGTGCGTGTTGTAGGGGCGAACGTTGCCTTCCGGCGCGCGCTCGAACATCGTCTCCGTGAGCAGGCCCTCGCATACGAGAATCACCCCGATCGAGCCGCCATGGTCATGAATGGGTGTTCGCTGTCCGGGCCGCCAACAGAGCATAAGGAGCTCTGCGTGCTCGCCTCGGATGACCAGATTGCGCGCATACTTTCTCGGAGTGAATATGCGGTAGGACTCGTAGTCTCGCTGCCTGAGCAATATCCTTGAGAACCAGTCCTTCACCTCATCAAGCGCCGGGACCTGTTTGAGGCTGCTGATAATCTCTGCCAGTTCGCCAAGCGTCAACTCGCAGTCTGGAGTCTTTATATCCTGCGCCAGCGCGGCTTCTGTGTCTATTACTCCCATTTCTCTTCCTGTTCAGATGGGGCCGGTCGTTCCAGCGCGCCACCTCCAATGACCAGCCACACAAAGGGGAAAAACTTAGCTGATGGTCGGGCAAGCCGAGTGACGATTTCAAGTCTACACGCAGCCTTCGCATTGTCAAGAAGCGCGGCGGCGTTCTCCAGGACTGAGGTGATAGAAAGCAATAACCGGAGAATTGAAAAGCAATGCTATCGCCTGCGCTTGACCTGTCTGCTCGACCGGCGTCGAACGCGCGCCTCGCTAACCGTTTGCGAAACGACACTGGGCTCCACTGCTGCGAGAGGCTGGGGCTGCTGGGGCTGGGCCTCAACCCTTTCAAAGCTCACACCATAATCGAACGCGATCAGAAGAAGCAGTACGACTAGTCCAAGCGTAATAAGCCAGTATCCTATGTTCAACCAGAGGCCGCCCATCGCCACCGTGCCCACGATTATTCCGCCTATGACAGCAAGGAACAGTATGCGGCGAAAAGTAAACTGGCCGCTCTTTATAATCTTGTCTTTTGCCATGTGTCTGTCTCCGGGTATTAAAAATAGCCAAACATTATGACCGCATCAGTAGACGATTTGCAACCCGCAATGAATCATTGAATGCTCATGCGGCAAGCGTGAGGGCTAGAAGCGTGAAGAGCAAGAGCAACACGGCGCCTGCTGTAGCATATTTGAAATAGTGGCCCGGCCATCTCCACATCCGTTGGCCGACGAACTTTATGGCGGCGCATTCCGCTACCCAGCGAGCCCCCCTGCTCAGAATCAGGACAAAGAAGAACTCCAAAGGGTTCATCCCCGTAAAGCCCGCGCCAATACAGGCCACCCGAAACAGTCCCGTCGTCAGTCCCGCAAGGGCTATGAAAGCCAGTCCCCATTCGCTTTGAAACCACTCGACAACACCCGCCCAACCGGCTTCCGATCCGTAAAACGATATCAATTGCTTGCCGAAAGAGTAGAAGAACCCGCGCCCGATTATGTAGAGGACTAACGCGCCCGCCATCGAGCCTGCGGTTGCCCCAAGCCCGAACCTCAGCCACTTTCGCGGGGCCGCAAATACGAGCCCCATCAGTATAAGCGCCACCGGTATGGGCAAAACGGTACAGCCGCCAAGCTCAAGCAGAAAGACTATCCCCGATGCCCATCTGTGCTCGGCCATAGCCGACGCGTTGTTGCGAAGCTTTTGTGTTAGCTCTTTGGTCTTCCAGAAGCGAGCAATGGTCATAATGGACAATTATCGTACTAATTCTTCTGCCATCTGATACTAACATCACTCACCTCGCTCTTGCTAGATTTTCATCCCAACAATAAAGGATTCACCGCAGAGGATCGCAGAGGTATCAATCAATCCTCTGCGATCCTGCGGCGTCCTCCGCGGTTTTAATCGATAGGAATCCCCGGCTAGATGAAAAGAGGCGCGAGGACGAGCGTTATTGTTGCCAGCAGCTTGATAAGGACGTGCAGGCTCGGCCCGGCGGTATCCTTGAAAGGGTCACCCACGGTGTCGCCGACCACTGCGGCCTTATGCGTCTCGCTTCGCTTGCCGCCGTACATCCCTGTCTCGACATACTTCTTGGCGTTATCCCACGCGCCACCCCCGTTATTCAAAAATGTCGCCACAAGTATTCCCGCGATTGTGCCTACCATCAACATCGCGGCGACGGCTTCAGCGCCGACTCCGAGCAGGCGAAAAACCACGCCGACAGCTATGGGCATCCCTACCGCAAGCACTCCGGGCAAGACCATCTGCCTGAGCGCGCCGCGAGTCACTATGTCGACACATCTGGCGTAGTCCGGCTTGTCGGTCCCTTTTAGAATGCCCGGCTTTTCAGCAAACTGCCGCCTCACCTCGTTGATGACAGTGTATGCGGCCTTGCCCACGGCTTTGATCGCATAGGCCGAGAAGAGAAAGACGAGCATCGCGCCCAGAAGACCGCCAACGAACACTTCGGGCTTGGCCAGATTGACGACTGCGATCTCTTCTCCCGTCCTGGGATCGGTCACAAACATGGAATCAGACCCGTGGCCCGAAGGCGCTGAGCCGGGCGGTTGAACCGTTACGGGGCCGGTCGAGGCTATCGAGTTGGGCGCGTGGCCTCGCGTGTAGTTGCGGACCTCATCGAGGTAGGCGGAAAAGAGAAGAAACGCCGCCAGCGCCGCCGAGCCGATAGCATACCCTTTCGTGAGCGCCTTGGTGGTGTTGCCGACGGCATCGAGCCGGTCGGTCTTGTGGCGAATCTCATCCGGCTGCTGGCTCATCTCTACGATGCCGCCCGCGTTGTCTGTTATCGGGCCGAACGTATCCATGGCAAGAATGTAGGCTGCGGTCCCGAGCATCCCCATAGTCGCCACGGCCGTCCCGAACAACCCCGCGCCGGGGATGCCGCTCATGTTGCCGAGCGAGTAGGAGCCGACTATGGCGAGCGAGATTACGATCACGGGAAGGGCCGTGCACTCGAAGCCGACTGCGATGCCTGTGATGATATTCGTCGCCGGGCCTGTCTGGCTCGCCTCCGCTATCGACTTTACGGGTTTGTATTTGTACTCGGTGTAGTACTGAGTGATAAAGACGAAGGCTATGGCAGTCGCAAGCCCTATGAGCCCGCACGCGAAGAAGTAGAGCCAGGCAGATGGAGCCTGAGGTGTGTAAAGCAGCCACCGGGAGCCTGCGAGAAACCCTAGCGCGGCGAGCGCGGTCGTCACGTAGTAACCGCGATTGAGCGCTTTCATAGGGTCGGCGTCTTCGCGAGTGTGGACAAGCATTATGCCTGCTATCGAGGCTATCAGCCCGAAAGCGCGAACGACGAGCGGGAAGAGCATGACGCCGAGCAAGCCGTTTGAGAATTGCAGCCCTCTGCGCAGCGCGAGCGTGGCGAGCCCGGCCCCGAGTATCATCGCGCCGATGTTTTCGGCGGCGGTCGATTCGAACAGGTCCGCCCCGCGCCCCGCGCAGTCGCCGACATTATCCCCGACCAGATCGGCGATAACCGCCGGGTTGCGAGGGTCGTCCTCAGGTATGCCCGCCTCGACCTTGCCTACAAGGTCCGCGCCGACGTCAGCGGCCTTTGTATAAATGCCTCCGCCCAGTTGCGCAAAAAGCGCGACGAACGAAGCGCCGAACCCGTAGCCGACTATCATGTAGGGTATATCTTTCGGCTCGACTCCCACGACGTAGTCGAGCCCGGCATAGAGGCCGCCCACGCCGAGCAGGCTCATCGCCACGACGAACAGACCTGAGACCGCGCCTCCGCGCAAGGCGATCTGAAGCGCGCCATTTAAGGATGTGCGCGCCGCCGAAGCGGTCCGTATGTTCGATCTGATCGAGACGAACATCCCGACATAGCCCGCTATCCCGGATGAGAGCGCGCCCAGAAGGAATGAGACCGTAACATAACCTGCGAGCGGTAAAGGGCCGACCGGGTCGGCGGGGCTATGCGGTCTGAGGAATGCATAGAGTAAAAAAATGACTGCGGCAAAGACCACGCTCAACAGGGCGATGGTTCTGTTTTGCCGCCGGAGAAACGCTTCCGCTCCCTCTTTTATCGCGTTCGAGATTGTCTGCATCTGAGGCGTTCCCGTATCCTGGCGGAGCACGTACGATGTCAGGTAGCCCGCGAACGCTAAAGAGAGAAGACTGATTACGAGGACCAGCGCCAGTTCCATAAAAGGGTAGTGTCACTCCTTTGTTGTGTTGGAGATTAAAACCAGGTGATGGTATGTAAGCAGGGCGCATTCTGGGGATGCGCCCTCAACAGCTTAGTTCAGACGTTCAAAACAGTCCTTCTCCGAGCAAGGGTGCGATGACAAGCGACACTATAGACATGAGCTTGATCAGGATGTTCATCGCCGGTCCTGATGTATCTTTGAACGGGTCTCCAACCGTGTCGCCGACGACGGCTGCCTTGTGGGCAAGGGACTGTTTGCCGCCCAGGTTTCCTTTCTCAATATATTTCTTCGCGTTGTCCCACGCGCCGCCGGAATTGGCCATCATCAAAGCGAGCATAACTCCGGAAAGTGTGGCGCCTGCGAGCAGCCCGCCGAGGGCCTCCTTTCCTAAGAGGAATCCGACGAGCGGCGGCAGAAACACCGCTATAAGGCCGGGACCGATCATCTCACGGAGCGCGGCTGTTGTCGAGATGGAAATACAGCGGGCCGTGTCCGCCTTGGCTTTTCCCTCCATAAGCCCCGGTATCTCGCGAAACTGCCGCCGCACCTCTTCGACCATCTTGTTGGCCGCCCGCCCGACCGATGACATCGTCAGGGCGGCGATCAGATAGACGACCGCCCCTCCTATCAGAAGCCCCGTGATTACGCGAGGCTCTGTGAGGTTTATGCCCCTTCCCCCGGTAAGACCGGCCTTCTCCTGGTAGGCCGAAAAGAGCGCAAGCGCGGTGAGCGCAGCCGACCCTATCGCAAAGCCTTTGCCCATGGCCGCCGTAGTATTGCCGAGCGAATCGAGCCCGTCTGTTATCCTGCGGGTTTCAGGGCCTAGCCCGCTCATCTCCGATATGCCGCCCGCGTTGTCTGCTATCGGGCCGTAGGCATCGACGGCCA
>DASTET010001128.1:0-5796 GCA_035709445.1 Blastocatellia bacterium
AGCCGAAGCCGCCGGGAACGAGCACGCCCCGCACGCCGGCCAGCTCGTCGGCCACCTGCTCCGGCTCGATGCGCTCGAGAGGCTCGGAGCCGATCCAGCGCACCTTGACCTCGACGTTGTGGTGCAGAGCGGCGTGCTTGAGGGCCTCGCTGACGCTGATATAGGCGTCCGGCAGCTCCGTGTACTTGCCGACGATCGCGATCTCGACGTCCGGCCGAGGGGCGCGAATGCGGCCTACGAGCTCCTGCCACTCGGCGAGGTCGGGCTCGCCGCCTGGGAGCTCCAGCTCGCGGGTCACGAGCTTGCCCAGCCCGGCGCGCTCGAGCTGGATCGGCACCTCGTAGATGCTGCGCGCGGTCTTGAGCGGGATCACCGCGTGGACATCGACATCCGTGAACAGGCTCACCTTGTCGAGGATCTCGTCGTCGATCGGCTCGTCGCTGCGCAGGATGATGACGTCCGGCTGGATGCCGATCCCGCGCAGCTCCTTGACCGAGTGCTGGGTCGGCTTCGTCTTCAGCTCGCCGGTGGCGCCGATGGACGGCAGCCAGGTGACGTGCACGTAGAGCACGTTCCGACGGCCGACGTCCTTGAGCATCTGGCGGATCGCCTCGAGGAAGGGCAGCGACTCGATGTCGCCGACCGTGCCCCCGACCTCGACGATGACGACGCCGTGCGCCGCCAGGCCGCTGGTGGCCACGCTGCCGGTGCCCTCGCGCGCCACGCGCGCGATCCGCTCCTTGATCTCGTTGGTGATGTGCGGGATCACCTGTATGGTCTTGCCCAGGTAATCGCCGCGCCGCTCCTTGTTGATGACCGACAGATAAATCCGGCCCGTGGTCCAGTTGTTAGACTGAGAAAGCTGGGCATGTGTGAACCGCTCGTAGTGGCCGAGGTCGAGATCTGTCTCTGCTCCGTCGTCGGTCACGAATACCTCGCCGTGCTGAAATGGCGACATCGTGCCCGGATCGACATTGATATACGGATCGAGCTTCTGGAGTGACACCTTCATGCCGCGGGCCTCAAGCAGGCACCCGATAGAGGCGGCGGCCAGTCCCTTGCCCAGGCTTGAAACTACTCCGCCGGTAACAAAAATATACTTGGTCATATAGCGTTCTCCTCAATCAACCTTTTTACTCGCACGTAATCCTGCTCGGTGTCGACACCTATCGAGCGGTGCTCGACCTTTACGACGCGGACACGATAGCCGTTTTCAAGTGCTCGAAGCTGCTCAAGGGCTTCGAGCCGTTCGAGCGGCGTCTGCTCCATTCGCGAAAAGCTCTGCAAGAAGCCGCTGCGGTATGCGTAAAGCCCGGAGTGCTTCCGGTAATTCGACAGCAGAAGGGGGTCGCGTCTGAGCGATTCCTCTAAAGTCAGGCCGGGGCCTGGCCTGATGTTCGGGATCGGCGAGCGCGAAAAATACAACGCGAATCCTTCCTGATCTGTGACGACTTTGACGACGTTCGGGTTGAATACGTCTTCAACCGAAGTTATAGGCTCGCTCGTAGTGCTCAATTGAATCCGGTCATCTTCGACAAGCGGATGGATTGCCGCATCGATGACCGAAGGCTCGATCATCGGCTCATCCCCCTGGATGTTCACAATAAGCTCTGAATCGAGATTTGCTGCAACTTCGGCCACACGGTCAGTACCCGTTCTCGCATCGGGAGAAGTAAGCACGGCCTGTCCGCCGTAACGGCGCACCTCGTTTGCGATGCGCCGATCATCGGTAGCTACAAAGACCTCGGAGACGAGCCGGGCACAGCTTGCACGCTGGACGACGTGCATTATCATAGGGAGATTTGAAATGGGGAGGAGGGGTTTACCCGGCAATCTTGTCGAGCCGTACCGCGCAGGGATGATAGCTACTGCTGTTCCCTTCACGGGCCTCCACAGTAACGCAAAGCATGGCCGGTTGTCAAATCGAGCCAGAGGGGTCGGAATCGACCGCAGAGGAATCATTAAGTCCTCTGCGATCCTCTGCGGTTTATCCTTTCTGTTGAATTGAAGTAACAACTCAGCCCCGTAGGAGCTACCTCTTTTGCAGCCACAAGAGGTGGCTCCTACGGAGCCAGGGTGTCAGGCTAAACCGCGTTGCTATCGAGAGGCGGCTCCGAGGGAGCTTACAGGCTCAGCAGTTACGAATTGAAAACTATTGTCCGCGCGTCCTGCAATGTTATAATCCTGCTGTCCAAATTCGGGAAGCCCTCTAGCGATACTTCGATCTTAAAAAAGGCGATCTCTGATGAATAACGGTTCCGGGTTCCCGCTGAGCGAGCAGATAACGCGGGATTACAACATAGTCCGGCTGCTGGGCAAAGGTGGAATGGGCGAAGTCTACCTTGCCGAGCAACTGAGAGTCGGTCGGCGGCCGGTGGCGCTCAAGGTTCTTAATCGCTCCTGCTCGGAAGACCCGGAGATAGTAAAGAGGTTCGAGAACGAAGCGGCGTCGGCAGGCCGCATCCATCACCGCAACGTCGTCATGGTCTTTGAAAGCCGTAGCACCGATGACGGGCAGCTCTACGTTGCGATGGAATACGTCCAGGGACAGAGCCTTCGCGAGGTGATAGACGAGCGCGGCGCGCTCCCGCTCGATGAAGTCCTGGAGATAACTAAACAGGTTTGCGCGGGATTGGCAGCGGCCCACAGGCTAGGCATCGTACACCGCGATATCAAGCCCGATAACATAATGCTCGCACGCGAAGAGGACGGATCGCCGGTGGTCAAAGTGCTCGACTTCGGCATCGCGCGTCTTTCGGAGCCGGGGGCGGCGGGGAACCAGACAAAGACCGGTATGGTTATGGGCACGCCCTTTTATATGTCGCCCGAACAGGCCCTGGGGCACACGGGCGATAAGATCGACGCGCGCTCGGATTTGTATTCGCTCGGGATGGTCGTCTATCAGATGCTTACGGCAAAGGTGGCATTCGAAGCCGACTCATGGATGAGAGTGATGTATCGCCACCTTCACGAGGCCCCGCTCCCGCCGTGCCAGCTCCGCCCCGAGCTTGAGTTCTACAAGGAATTCGAGCAGGTGGTCTTGAAATCGCTTGAGAAGGACCGCGAGGACCGGCAGCAATCCGTGACCGAATTTGCGAGCCAGCTCGAAGCGGCTTATTCGAGCGAAAAACCGAACGCTCCGCAGCAGGCTTCCACGGCGGTTTACAGCCCTACGGTGATCTCAAGGGAGTTGCCCTTTACGCCTACAAAAGGCCCTGTCGCCGCGAGCACCGGAGCAGCCCGGCCCGCTTCCCCCGCGACTCAATCAGGCGACGCCGGGGCGACCGTTGCCGAGGGCGCAAACGCGACTAAAGCCATCGCGCCGGTCTGGATGCGAAAAGGGGTCGTCGCGGGATTGGCCGTCCTGGTTGTAGCGATTGCCGTCGCCGTCTATTTTGCCACGGACCGAAACGGGCGGCCCGTGGCCGCAACCGAGATGGGAGATGCATTGCCGCTTCCTCGCGCTCTTCCCATGCCGCCGCTGGAAGACTTCAGCTTCGATGTGCTGACGGTTACAAAGACGGGGCAGATGAGCGGGGTTAAAAGAGGACACTCGCAGTACTTCAACGAAGAGCTGGCAGCAGGCGTCGTCCTTGAGATGGTCAAGATACCGGGCGGCTCGTTTCTGATGGGATCGCCCGCTAAAGAGCTCGGTCGAGAATCGAACGAAGGGCCTCAGCGGCAGGTGACGGTCCAGCCCTTCTTTATGGGCAAGTACGAAGTGACCCAGGCGCAGTGGAGCGCGGTCGCACGCCTGCCGCGAGTCAGCCGCGATCTGGATATCAACCCCTCTTCGTTCAGGGGCGACCCGAAGCTGCCGGTCGAAAACATAACCTGGTGGGACGCCGTAGAATTCTGCGAGCGGCTCGCGCGCGCGACCGGGAGAAAATACCGGCTCCCGACCGAAGCCGAATGGGAGTTCGCCTGTCGCGCCGGGACAAGCACCCAGTTTTATTTCGGCGAGACGATCACGGACGAGCTTGTCAATTACGACGGGCACTATCCGTACGGCGCAGCTCCGAGAGGCGTCACGCGCAAGCAGCCGGTCGTCGTAGGCAGCCTGGACGCGGCCAACCCCTTCGGGCTTTTCAATATGCATGGAAACCTCTCCGAATGGTGCCTCGATCTGTGGCACGACAGCTATGCGGGAGCGCCCGCCGACGGCAGCAACTGGGAATCGGGAGGCAACCCGGCTTTCCGAGTCCTTCGCGGCGGCTCCTGGTACGACGGCGGCGAAGAATGCCGCTCCGCCTCGCGCGCAAAATACCCTCCCGATCTCAAGCTCGGCCAGATAGGTCTGCGCGTAGTCATGGAAGCACCTCAGAATCAGTAAAGAATAGGAAGCCAGAATCCAGAAGTCAGAAGCCAGAAGCGGGTAGGGGCTTATGCTTACTCTTATCGCTCGCCTTTAATCGAGAGATGAGGCGAGAGATTCTGACTCCTGGCTCCTGGCTTCTGGCTTCTGACTCCTGGCTTCCTATTTTTTCCTTGACTTTATTACCCGTCAGGCTATATAAGCCTTATATAAGTTTTATATATGCGATGGAGAAGATGAATAGATGTCGAATACGAAGGTGAGAACGTTTTCGGCAACCGACCGGGACGTGGCGATGCTGGAAGCGGTAGCGCGTTATCACGGGTTGAACAAGAGCGCGACGATAGCGAGTCTCGTGCGAAAAGAGTTCTGGAGAATATTCCCCGCAGGCACGGACAAGATAAAGCCGGACCGGGGGGCCAAGATAGAGGAAAAATGAGCACACAACTTGTAAACATGGCTTCAGCGAGTGCGCCCGTGACCGTTGCGGGGCGCGAGGCTTTGATGGAAGAGATACGCGAGATTGCGGCAGAGCGCAACGCCATAATACTCGCGCACAACTATCAGGTTTCCGACGTGCAGGATGTGGCCGATTTTGTAGGCGACAGTCTTGGCCTCTCGCTAGAGGCTCAAAAGACCGACGCCGAGCTGATAGTCTTTTGCGGGGTACACTTCATGGCGGAATCGGCAAAGATCATGAACCCGGAAAAGAGGGTGCTGCTCCCGAACATGTCGGCGGGCTGCTCTCTCGCCGATTCGATCACTCCCGAAAGCCTCGAAGAGTGGACCGCACGTTACCCGGGCCACACGGTCGTCACCTATGTGAATTCGTCGGCAGAGGTGAAGGCGATGAGCTACATCTGTTGTACGTCTGCAAACGCCGTCTCGGTCGTACGCAGCCTTCCGACCGACAAGATACTCTTCACGCCCGACCGCAATCTCGGCAACTGGGTGAAGAAGCAGGTCCCGGAAAAAGAGATTGTCGTTTATGACGGCGCGTGCCCTACACACGACGTGCTGCGGGGCGCGAACGTTACGAAGACGCGGGCGGCCTTCCCCGACGCGGTGGTGATCGCGCACCCGGAGTGCCGCGAGGATATAATCGCGCTGGCCGATGAGGTATGCTCGACGACGGCCATGCTCGACCGGATCGGTCGCCACCCTGAGGCTAAGACCTTTATAATCGCGACCGAAAGCGGCATCATCCACCAGATGAAGAAGCGATTCCCCGACCGCGAGTTCATAATGGCCGACGGGTGCATAGGGTGTCGTCTGCACTGCCCGTATATGAAAATGATCACGCTTGCCGACGTAAAGCGCGCTCTTCTGGAAGACAAATTCGAGGTGACCGTAGAGCCCGACGTGTTGGAAGGCGCTCGGCTCGCGCTCGAACGGATGCTGGCCGTCCCGCGTGATAACTAGGGGACAGGGGTCGGGGGTCGGGGGTCAGGGATTGATAATCATTATGTCAGTTATTGCAG